>JBEDAR010000001.1:0-7138 GCA_041177725.1 Bacillota bacterium
TTTTTCTCGATCTTATTCTAACTTCGAGTTGAATTTGCTCATCTTGAATCTCAATTAATTTTCCCTCTAGCATATTTTCACCTTCAAACGGGTGCATTAGATGTAAGTAGACGAATCGCTGGATATATTGCGGTAGTTCATCAAGATGAATCGGATGCTCGACTCCTGCGCTTGCAACATCGAGAACATAATGCTCGGGAATAATGTCGGCCTGGTCTAGGATTGGACTAATTAATTGTGTTACTTGAATGATTTCTTGCAATCCGATTCTTCCTTGAGGTTTTTCAATTAAAACTCTAAGGAATTTTTCACCTTGTTCAAGGGTAAGTGTAACCTCGAATAAGTTCAACCCTAATGACAAAATCGGTGGTTTAATTAACATTTCTATTTTTTCGATTAATGACATAAATCTCCTTAAAAAAACAAAGAGTGGATTACTCCACTCTCGTAATTTTCTTGCGAGGGCTTAAGATTCATACCTAAGCAATTTAAATATACACTAATTAATAAAAAATGCAAATTATTTCATCACAAAAAAAGATTTCAAATGTATAATAATCTCAGTATTTTTATGAAATCACAAAAAAACAACATTAAACAAAAAATTGCCATAATTGGCGCTGGGCCAGGTGGCTTAGCGGCGAGTTTACTACTCGCCAATCAAGGTCATGATGTAACGATTTATGAACGCAATGATCGTGTCGGTGGTAGATCGAGTGTCATTAAGGTAGATCAATTTACATTTGATGCCGGTCCCACCTTTTTTATTTACCGTTATGTTCTAGATGAAGTGTTTAAAAGAATCGGTAAAAAACTCGAAGATTACGTTACTTTAAAATCTATCGACCCACTTTATGATTTATACTTCACTAACAAAGTTTTTAGACCTTACCAAGATCATGGAAAAATGATGAAAGAAATTCATCGTGTTTTTCCTGGAGAAGAAAATGGTTATCAACTGTATTTAAAGAAGGAATCACGCAGATTAAAAAAGTTATTACCGGTTTTACAGTTACCCTTTCATTCACCCTTTCAATTTTTCAATCCAAAAGTATTGGCCGCTCTTGATGAAATTGATTTAGGCAAGTCGCTTTATCAACGTTTAAAGAAATTCTTTCACCAAGATGAGTTAATTTATTCGATGGCATTTCAAGCAAAGTATCTGGGAATGTCTCCATGGGAATGTCCATCCATTTTTAGTATGTTATCGTTTATGGAACATGAATATGGTGTTTATCATGTCATCGGTGGTCTCTATCAATTAAATGAAGCTATGGCAAAAATCGCTATGGAGATGGGTGTTAACATTAAGCTTTCTCAAGATGTTGAAAAAATCGATGTTCAAAAGAAACGTATTCAACGTCTTAAAGTAAATCAAAAGTGGGTAAAGGTTGATCAAGTGGTGATGAATGGAGACTTTGGTCAAGCGATTCAATTAATTGAAGAAGATTTAAGACCTACTCGATACAAGAACATTGGTTTGGCAAAACTAAATTATTCTTGTTCTACGTTTAATCTTTACTTGGGGTTGGATAAAGTTTTTCCAATCGCACATCACAACGTTATTTTTTCAAAAGACTATCCAAAGTACGTCAAGGAATTAACAAAAGACCTCACCTTGTCAAAAGACCCCTCTTTTTATGTGCAAAATCCCAGTGTCATTGACCGAAGTTTCGCCCCTGAAAACCAAAGTGCCTTATATATTCTTGTTCCTGTTCCAAACTTAAGAGCTAAGCTTGATTGGAAGACTTTATCACAATCCTATTCGGATTTGATTTTATCGCGTCTGGAAAAACTGCCTGGCATGAAAGATTTACGAAAACACATCGTTAAGCAACTCACCCTTACCCCCCTTGATTGGGAAAATCAATATCATGTATATCTTGGCGCAAACTTTAATTTATCCCATGATTTCCGCCAACTTTTATATTTCCGCCCTCATAATAAGTTTCAAGGCTTTAAAAACCTTTATCTTGTCGGTGGGGGAACCCATCCTGGCAGTGGCTTACCGACTATTTATCAATCGGCACTAATTGCTGCTGATTTAATTGGATAATGAATAAAATTGCCCTAGGATTATGGCTGAGTTTAGTCACCTATACCTCAATTTATATTCTTTTCTTCGCTAGTGAATCTATCGCTTTCATCAGTATAATCAACGGAAACGCTGATCCTTTTCTCTTACAATTTTTCAATTTAATGGGCTTAGTCCCCTTTTACTTTTTATCCGATTACTTATGTTTTCAAATCCGGACTAAATTTGGAATTTTACCTTTTTTATTTGGCTTTTTCGGTGGTGCTTTTACAATTTTAATCGGTTATAAACATACTGCATTCATGCAAAAACCTGTGCCGAAACTAATGAAAATTTTATTAGCAATATTAATGTTTTGCACAGCATTCATCATGATTCAAGGTTTTTTGCAAGGCAACGCAACATTATATTTTCGGGCATTCTTTGAAGACGCGCTTGTGGGCATTATGACGATGGATTTTCTAGTGCTTTATGCTTGGTCTATTTATCGTTCAAGACAATTATTCAGAACATGGTATCTCGCATTTATTCCGATGGTCGGTTTTGGATGGTTAATGTTATGGAACCAACGTCGATAACCAAGTGGTGATGGTCATAATAGTCTCATCTTGTTGTTGTTCCAAAGAAATGGTCGCCTCACCATCGCCACGTTGAAAACCATAGTCACCGAATTGACTATGATTCCCACCTTCAATAATATGATGGGTAGTGAAGGCGGAGTGATAGATATTTGCCGCTTGATAGGTCTGAGAATCCAATATTTGATCCTTACTCCCTGTAATCGAGAGTATTGGCAATAAAGTATCGGCAAAATTAGCATTGTCGGTTGTATAACTTGCTAAAAAAAATAAACCCTTGATTTGTTGGAGATGATCATAGGCATAAAAAGCAGCGCTACTTCCACCTAATGAGTGACCGCCTATGAACCAAAATTCAATTGTGGGATTGGCCTTGATAATCGTTGAGGCAGCATTAATATTCGTTATCGCTAAATGCCATAAAGGTTGAGAAACAAAAACAGAACTTTGGGTTTCGAGGGCAAGGGATTCTGCAAAACTTGCGTATGAAATCGGATTAACAAGTCCACCTGGATAAAAGATGATGCCAGTATTAGAAAGATTATTTAAAAAGTGATAATATCCATTTTTTTGAGTGGCATGTTCGTATGCTAACTTCGCTTGATTTTGTGGTTGATAACTCAATGGATAGGCAGAGAATGGTGCAATCACTAAAACTGTAAAGATAGAAAGCGTAACCTTCCAAAAACCTTTTGATTTAGGATTTTTTTTCTTCATGAACAATAAATTCTTGAATTAATGGAAATACTTTCGTGATCACATTGGCACAGGCAAGTGCCACTTCCATATGTTCTAATTGTGTGCCATTTCCAGATCGTAATTCAAGGTAGTGAACCCAACTTCTTAACGTTCCATTCATATACAATCTAGACATGGTTAATCCTTCAGGTAACACTGCACGAGCTTGTTCTTTTGCAATCCCGTTATTGATAGCCCATGTATATGTCTGTTTGGCTAATTGAATCATCGCTTGCTGTTTTTCTTCCCATTGTTTTTGTAATAAAGGTCCATTGGGTTGATCACTCAGTTTGATACTATTTTGTCTATTTTTATCATCTTGCAACCGAGCTTCACGCGTGGTGAATTCTAAATGTTGGGTTGGGTCAGCATATCGTTGAGAAAATTCTTGAAAAGAAAAGGATCGATGTCTTAAAATTTGTCTGGCAATATCTCTAGTAGTTTCAATCTCTAAACACAACGAAACCATTTCTAACGGGGACCAATGTTTATGTTTGACAAGGTAGCGGATTAATTTATCGGAAGTTGCCATATTCATTTGATTGGTGGGATTGGATACACGTGCACAGAATGCAATCAACTCTTGAGCATTGGAAAGGCCTTCAAGTTTTAAAGCTTCTTGCGGTTGGGAGTAAGAGATTAATTTAACTTTCATGAATGTATCCTTTCGAATATTATAGCGATTGCAAGCGGTCTTGAAAATAAAAAAATCTCTGCAAGAGATTGAATGGTGCCCCCTGCCAGAATCGAACTGACAATAAGTCCTTACCATGGACTCGTTATGCCATTTAACTAAGGGGGCACACGCTTTTCAATCATAAAAAAAAAACACGCTTTTGTCAATGAATTGACGCGTGCTTTAGATTTCTAAAATTAAAACGTGATTTAGTCTGAGCTTTTAAAGGTCAGAATTTGGTTTTTGATATCCAAGGTAACCGGGACCTTAGGAGAGATCTTACCTTGGATTAATGCTTTTGCAATAAAGGTTTCAATTTCTTTTTGAATGAAACGCTTGAGCGGTCTCGCTCCATACTCCTTACTAAAAGCTTGTTCCAAAACATAGTCTTCAATTGCTTCTGTAAAACTCACTAAAATCCCTTGTTTTTCTAAATGTTGTTCAAGTTGTTGAAGCATGCGCGTCACGATTAACCCTTGCGTTTCTTTGTTCAGTGGTTGGAAATACACGATTTCATCAATGCGATTTAAAAATTCAGGCTTAAAGGTGCGGTGGAGTAAATCTTCAACCGCCTCGGATTTGCCTTCTAATAATTGTTCTGAACCTAAATTGGAGGTCATAATAATCACGGTATTTCTAAAGTCAATCACCCGACCTTGTGAATCCGTAAGTCTTCCTTCATCTAAAACTTGAAGGAGAAGATTAAAAACTTCAGGATGAGCTTTTTCGATTTCATCGAAAAGTACAATACTATAAGGGGCTCTTCTAACTTTTTCCGTCAATTGACCACCTTCTTCATATCCTACATAACCAGGTGGGGAACCAATTAACCGGGTTACCGAGAATTTTTCCATATACTCAGACATATCGATTCGGATAATTTGGGTGTCATTATCAAATAATCCTTCTGCCAAACTTTTAGCAACTTCTGTTTTTCCTACGCCAGTTGGACCCAAAAACATAAAGGTACCAATCGGACGCTTAGCATCTTGAATACCTGCTCGTTGACGAATAATCGCATCCGTTACAAGGCGAATAGCATCATCTTGACCGATGACTCGTTGTAGCATTTTATCTTTTAATCCTAAGACCTTTTCTCTTTCTCCTTGGACAATTCGAGATAGAGGAATCCTCGTCATTTTCGAGACAATTTTTGCAATTTCTTCCTCTGTAACAATTTCTGAGAGCATTCTGCCTTTTCTTGTTTTGTTTTCAAGTATTAATAGATTCTTTTCTAGCGCAGGTAATTGTCCATATTGTAGTTCTGAAGCTTTTTGATAATCACCATTCGTAAACGCTTGATCGAGTTTAAGTTTTGTTTGATGAATGGTATCTTTGGTATTTTTAATTTCCAATAATAACGACTTTTCCTCAAGCCATTTTTGTTTTTTATTTGCATACTCTTTTTTTAATTGATTTAACTCGTCACTAATCTTTGTATACCGAGCTTTTGATGTGGCATCATCCTCTTTACTTAACGCAAATTTTTCAATTTCAAGTTGGCGAATTTTTCGATCCACTTCATCCAATTCAGTTGGCATCGATTCAATTTGCACTCGCGTAAGTGCTGAAGCCTCGTCAATTAAATCAATCGCTTTATCAGGCAAAAATCGGGAAGTTAAGTACCGTTGCGATAAAGTAGTTGCGGCAATCAGTGCTTCATCAGTGATTTTGACACCATGATGGGATTCATATCTAGATTTAATGCCTCTGAGAATAGAAATGGTGTCCTCAACAGTAGGTTCAAGAACCATTAAAGGTTGAAAGCGTCTTTCAAGGGCGCGATCTTTTTCGATATATTGCCGATATTCATTCAGGGTTGTGGCCCCAATACAATCAATTTCTCCACGCGCTAACAGTGGCTTTAACATGTTGGAAGCATCTAATGCTCCATCGGTACGACCGGCTCCAACAATACTATGAATTTCATCGATAAAAAGGATGATTTTACCTTCTGATTGTCGTATTTTATTGAGAACAGCCTTTAATCTTTCTTCAAATTCGCCTCGAAATTTTGCTCCAGCAATTAACGAACCCATATCGAGTTCGTAAATGATTTTATCTTTCAAGGTATTCGGCACATCTTGCCGCATGATTCGTTGAGCCAACCCTTCAATAATGGCAGTTTTTCCAACCCCAGGTTCACCCAAAAGGATGACGTTATTTTTATTCTTTCTTGCTAGAATCTGAATGATTTTTCGGATTTCTTCATCACGACCAATAATCGGATCAATCTTACCTTTTTGCACTTGATCATTGATGTTACGACCGAACTTTTCTAAGACTTTTTCATCTTTACTGTAATCGATTGGCATTTCCATAAAAAACCTCTTTAGCACTCATAGATATTAAGTGCTAAATACAATATAGAAACTAATTTAGCATTTGTCAAGACAGAGTGCTAATAATTATTTTAAGAAGCTCGTATTAGGTAATATTTATTATCTTAAAAGAAAAAAGCTTGAATCTGGTTTCAAGCTTAATATCATCTAAGATTTATGGGTTTTTAATCGATGCTTGGTCTTGATACAATTGCGAGAACTTCAATGATAAAGTGTGATAGTTCTGCAAAGAAGTGATCTCGTTTTGGCTGAATAATGATTTTATTTTCTTCATCTAACGGATAGTACTTCGCATTTAATGGTTTCTTGGTTAGTCTTTCGAAGATAGTTGTGCTCATGTTATTTGGCCTCCTCTTTCCTCTTGTCTTTTGTTGCCAGATCTTTAAGACAACATCAATATATCGGTGTGGATTTTAAAATACAATTTCCATGGTAAGAATGTAAACGCTTTCTATTTTTAATTGAAAATGTTATCGCTTACATATCATTTTTCAATTAAAATCAATCATAATTTCAATTCTAATGAAAGAGGTTTCAAGATTTGAAAATGCGAATTCCTTGATTTACAATTTTGATTTCTTTAACTTGATCTTGATAAAATTGCCTTTTCAAACGGTTCAACGTTTCTCGGTAAGACTCAATCGGAACCAGCAGAAGAAAATCGGCTTGAAAACCAAAACCATGTAAACGAAAAGCCATTTGGGGAAAATTAGCCTTTAACCATTTGATGGTACTGATGATTTTGAGTTCAGATGGACTGGACACAAGA
>JBEDAR010000002.1:0-4391 GCA_041177725.1 Bacillota bacterium
GGCGCAGAAAGTAATGCTGCAGTCGAAATTGCTTATACGGTTAAGGCAGCCGAAGCTGTCCAACCAACTTTACCCACTGAGTTATTCTTCTCCGAATATATCGAAGGTACAAGTAACAATAAAGCCTTTGAAATTTTCAATGGTACTGGTGCGGCAATTGATTTATCAGTTTATACGGTGAAATTATTTGGTAACGGATCGGCAACATCAACTGCTTCGCAAGCTTTGACAGGTACCTTAGCAAATAACGATGTTTATGTTATTTCCAACGCCAGTGCTAACGCAACCATTCTAGGCATCAAAGATATCACTAGTAGTGTTGCCAACTATAACGGTGATGACGCACTTGGATTATACAAAACTGTTAATTCAGTTGAAGTACTAATTGATGTTATTGGTGTTATTGGCACTGATCCTGGCACAAATTGGGTTGTTGGCACAGGTGCTACATCTGAATATACTCTTGTTCGTAAATCCTCGGTAATTGCAGGTGTTACAACTTGGGATACAACTCAATGGGATGTTTATCCTCAAGACACCACAACCTATCTTGGATCCCACACTTTAGCTTAATACATTAAAATTCTTAAGTTCAAAAAAAGGATACATTGTATGTATCCTTTTTTAATTTAAATTATAATAAATCATGATGAGAATCAATCTTATAAAAAGTATTAGTTTAATTATCTTTTCTATTTTGATAACGCCAATCGTTATTACTTTTTCCCAAGCCTCAAAAACAGTGGATTTTTTGAGTGATCAAAAAGAGAATTTAATACAAAATCCACAAGCTTTATTATCGGCAACCACCATTACTCAATATCAAGGATCGATGGATGCGTTTGTTGTCAAAGAACCCTTGATTACTGAGTCCTTTGAAGATGCACTAAGCTCGATGGATTTAGAGATGTATGCGATTACCGCATTCAATCAAAATCAAACGATTAATAAACTTGCTTTTTATTTAAAAAACGTTGGCGTTCAAGATGAATTGGCGATTATTGATAATCGAGGAAATTTATCTATTTTTATTCGCATCACTTTTAATCAAGCGATTATGAATCGTGAAGAATTTACTTATCAAATTCCTTTTGTAAGTGTTTATGATGTCAATCATTACCTTATCTTTTTTGAATATGATCAATGGCAAAATACGTTAAACACTCCGTTATTGATTGAATCTTTATCAGTGGAATACGAAGTAGAAAATGGATTACTCTTAACAACGATTTCTCTCACGAATGATCAATTGATAGATTTGCAACAAAATGATTATCAACCATCATTAATATACGGAGATAATTACGATCAGGAGCCTCACATTTATTATAATCATTATTTATTAAATGCTTTCCATCAATATTGGTACTATGACCTCTATTTTATTGGCGGAGAAATTTTGATTCTAGGAGGATTATTTTGGGTTATTTTTATTCTTCCTGTGAAAAAAAAGCTCAAAAATTCTCACTTACCTCAAACTTAATCGTTATAATAAATGTATGAAAAAAATCCTTATTTTTAATACCGTTCTTTTTCTGGCCTCATGTGTGAATCCTACGGAGTCATTATCCTCGATTGTTTCTAGTACCACTATTAGTGAAATTCCAAGTTCGGAAGCATTCGTCTTACCTAATTTAGTATTTTCCAAGGTTATCACAGGTACAGCCTCGAGAAATAATGTCATCGAACTTTATAATGCTAGTGAATTACCCGTTGAACTTAACGGCATTCGTATTGACTTTTATTCTAATGGATCTCTAGAGGTTACGGCTTCTATACCCTTACAGGGTTTGATTAATCCTCGAGATTATTATTTGATTGGCAGTGCCAATCAAA
Organism: Bacillota bacterium; assembly: GCA_041177725.1. Lineage (GTDB taxonomy): Bacteria > Bacillota_I > Bacilli_A > RFN20 > CAG-826 > UBA970. The sequence continues at coordinate 1,837 of JBEDAR010000002.1, forward strand.
CGATTGAAAATATATCGATTTCCTTTGATTATGTCTATCAAAACGGATCCTTGCCTTTTAATGGTAATGATTATATGGAATTGATTTATCAAACCGATCCAATTGATGTGATGGGTTATTTAGGTTCGGACTTGGATTATTCAAAAAATGTGACCATGATTCGTTTAGGGACTTTAGATCAATATCAGGCAAGTGTCGAATATGATGATCATTCATTTATTCGCTATATTCCTGATTACTTTCAAAGTTTAGGCAATGATAATCATCAAATTAAAACCTTTGATCAGTTGTATGCAGGGCCACAATTAGAGGAGCGATACAAAGCCTTAACATATGTCGAACCCGGAAGTACCACGACTGGTGGCGGTGGTGCTGTCATCACCTATAATTCCTCAGTTGCTGATGGAGATACGGCTTTCTTTTCTGCGGGAAACGGTTTTCCCGGTGGATCCGTTAGATACTATTACATTAATACACCGGAAGTTGATGGAAGTTATACCAATGCAGAACCTTGGGGATATGTCGCCAGTAAGTATCACAAAGAATACATCATGAGAAACAAGCAAAACTCAACTTTTTATGTCCAATCCATTCCTGGTGGGGCTTTAAAAGAAGTTAATAATCGTAATTTAGGTCTAATTTGGGTCAATGGTCAACTTGCCCAATTCCTGATCATTCGCGAAGGATTATCTGAAAATGTCGGATTATCTTATGGAGCTAGTGATTTAGCGCTGACCGACCGTGATGTCCCTTATTTAACTTTCTTGAGATTCGCTGAGCAACAAGCAAAATTAAATGGATGGGGCACAAAAGGGTATCCTACCAAATCAGAGGGCGAAAAATCCCCAGATTGGAACTATCAAGCACAAGGTGGACTTGGGGCACTTGCCACAACCAATCCTGTCTGGTTCCCACATATTGAATTGCCTTGGTAAAAAATAAAAACCCGCTAATGCGGGTTTTTTAATTTGATTGGTGCAGGTAGGGAGACTCGAACTCCCATGGGTTACCCCATACGCCCCTCAAACGTACGCGTCTACCAATTTCGCCATACCTGCGCGAATAGTATTATAACTAAACCCCTTGAAAATTAAAAGAAATTGAATAAAAAGTTTGCAAGCAGAAAATAGATAAGTAAAGTACTAAAATCCACAATCGTCGTCAAAAATGGCGAAGACATCACCGCCGGATCTTTTCTTAATTTTAATGCAAGTAAAGGAATCATACTCCCGAGCATTTTTGAAAGAATAATAGATAATAAAAGGGTTAAACTTACCAAACCAGAAATTCTTATGATAAACATCCACCATGTTGGTGTATACATCATGATTCCCATATCAACGGGTAAGCGAATAAAACCAGTTACCAATTCAAAAAATATGAAACCAAAAGTAAACAGCGCTGTCAATAACGCAGTAAAAATCGATACCTTTAGCTCCTTTTTAATTACAAATTTAAAATCCTTAACGGTAATATCCTTAACTGCAATGGCCCTAGTGATGATGGCAACAGATTGATTACCAGTATTCCCACCTGTATTCATAATTCCTGGTATAAAAGCAGTGAGAATAACAACACTTTCTAAAATTCCTTGGAATTGATTAATGGTAAATGTAGAGATTGCTCCAATCACCATCAGACCAAAAATCCAAGGAACGGATTTCATCACGATTGCAGATGGTTTAATTTGACGATATTGGTCATCAAGTGGTTGAACTGCAGCCATCTTTAAAATATCTTCTGAAGCTTCTTTTTCAATAACATCAACAATATCGTCAATGGTAATAATACCAACCAAATGTTTGGATTCATTCAACACTGGGATGACGGATAAATCATATCGTTTAAATAATTGAGAAACTTCTTCTTGATCGGTATGAACTTGGCAGAAAATAAAGTCTTGATTCATCACTTCATTGACATGTTGACTAGATTCATGAAACACAACATCCTCAATATAGATGATTCCTTTTAGAAAACGATTTTGGTCAACAATAAAGTTAGAATAAATGGTTTCTTTATCACGACCAGTTTTCCTAATTTTTTCTAATGCCTCCCCGATGGTAGCATTTTCAGGAATCGTGATATATTCCGTTGTCATAATACTGCCAGCAGAGTTGGGCTTATAATTCAGTAACACATTAATTTCTTGACGAAGGGCAGGATCAGCCACTTTTAAGATTTTTGATACTAGATTCGCCGGCATATCTGAAAGAAAATCAGCAATATCATCTTGGTAAGAATGGTTTAAAAGTTCTATCAATTGTTTGTCTGTGAAGATATGAATTAGATTTTCCTGTTGTTGGGTGGATAAATGGGAAAATAGTTCTGCTGTATGATCGGAATTACATGTTCGGAAGATAAAAAGTAAATCTTCTGGATGATCAAGCTGGTTAACAAGTGTAGCAAGGTCGATGATATGAAAACGATCAAATAAGGTTCTCAATTTTTTAACATCTTTTTGTTTAAGATATTGCTTTAAAGTTTTAATTTGTATAAGTTTTTGTGACATTTCTTACTATTTTACTCTAGTTTCGATAAAATGAAATCAAGAT
>JBEDAR010000003.1:0-3463 GCA_041177725.1 Bacillota bacterium
AGTCAGTAGCGCAAGACTAAGAAATTTTGCCAATCAAATTAATCGCTTACCGGGATTAATGGTCCAATTTGCGGATGGGGATTCTAGTGTTAACCAAATGCTGGGAGCCTTATTGCAAGAAATGATGCGCTCATCTTTGGAAATCGAACGCATCATGGTACATGGCGACGTTGCTTTACCCAGATCGACAGCTACATTCTTCCGCAGTGCCTATGAAGGTAGTGCACGTTTAATACTTTCCTTTATTAACAACCCTTATTCTGCAACGCAAATGGATGAGGAACAAATTAACGTTTGGGTTAATTTCCCAAGACCTTATATTGAAATCATGCAAGCGATGATAGATCAATTTTATCCTGGTGATCGTGAAGTTAAACTTTCGCAAATGCCGGATGAAAATAAATTAATACTTTCTAATATTTCTGGACAATCACCGGACGTGGCAGTAGGCGTCAATCACTGGATTCCTTATGATTTTGCTGCTCGCGAAGCGGCGTTAGATTTAAGACAATTTAATGGCTACACGGAAACGGTCTCGCATTTTTCAAGAGGGGCGATGATTCCATATGTATTTGAAGAAGGCGTGTTTGGTTTGCCACTCACACAAAATTTCTGGGTAACATTTTATCGTCGCGATATTATGGAATCGATTGGTGTCAATGCCATACCTCAAACCTGGGATGATGTGATTGGTATTTTACCGTTGTTGCAAAGTTATGGTCTTAATTATTTCTTGCCTTTATCGCAGTATTCAGGTTTAAAACCATTTGTTGCAACGTTGCCTTTTATTCACCAATTTGGTGGGCAACTTTATGCGGAAGATGGCATGAGTACGACTATAAACGCGGAAGACACTTTAAAAGGTATTACCTTGATGGCAGAGTTATTTACCCTCTATAACATTCCTAAGTTTGTTGCCAGTTTTTATAATCAATTCCGTTATGGAACGTTACCGATTGGTATTGGTGACTTAGGCACTTACTTATTATTATCCAGTGCTGCAAGTGAATTAGATGGATTGTGGGCGATGGATTTACACCCTGGATATCGAGATCCAGTTAACCAAACTATTAATCGATCCAGTGCAACTGGGGCCCAAGGTTCGATGATTTTAGCGAACACCAATCTACCGGATGATAGTTGGGATTTCTTATCCTGGTGGATGTCGACCCCCATTCAAACTTTATTTGGATCAACCTTACAAAGCACCTACGGAAAGACCTACTTTTGGAATTCTGCTAACTTGGAAGCGTTTGCTCAATCCAGTATGCCGCAAGAATATAAATCGGTTGTCTTAGCACAATGGGAGTACGCATTAGAAGCAAGTCGTATTCCTGGTACGTATATGGTGGAACGTGAATTATCCAATGCTTGGACGAATATTGTTTTCCAAGGCATCAATCCTCGCCAAGCGATTGATGAAGCGGTGCGCATTTCTAATCGAGAAATTATTTATAAGATGGCGGAATTTGGTTACACCTTCCAAGGCGAAATATTAAAACCTTATCCGGTACCGACGATTGACAATATTGATTGGTGGTTAACGCAATATGCTTAATCGAATGCTTGATCGGATGAATCGTCCTGCTTGGTTTATTTTTCCATATTGGTTTTTATTTGCCATTTTCATCGTCGTGCCAGTGGTTGCCGCGATTGGATTATCATTCACTTTCTTTAATTCAATTCAAGCTCCGACCTTCGTTGGTATCACCAATTATATTGAGCTGATTACCCTAGATACCGTGTTTATGAGATATGTTTTACCCAACACATTAAGGTTTGCATTTATTGTTGGACCTGTTGGTTATGCCCTTTCATTCATGGTGGCCTGGATGCTTTCGCACTTACCCAAAAGACCGAGAACGATTCTTGCAATTATTTTTTATTCACCTTCATTAACCGCTGGCGTAGCAATGGCAGCCATGTGGCGAATCATTTTCTCTGGTGATGCACAAGGGTATTTAAACGCCATCATGTTAGATTTGGGATTGATTGTAGAACCGATTCAATTTTTACAAAACCCCGATATGCTCATGACCATCATGATTGTGGTGTCGTTGTGGAGTTCGATTGGTGTTGGATTCTTAGCGATGCTTGCTGGGATTCTCAATGTCGATCGCACGCTTTATGAAGCCGCATATATTGACGGCATCAAAAACTGGTTCCAAGAAATTATTTATGTCACCATCCCTGCGATGAAACCACAAATGATTTTTGGGGCGGTGATGGCTGTTGTGGGCACCTTCCAAGCTGGGGCAATTGGTGTGGCTTTATCCGGTACTAATCCTACACCCAATTACGCGGGTCAATTGATTGTGAATCATATTGAAGACTTTGGATTTATTCGCTACATGATGGGTTATGCAGCAAGTATTTCCGTAATTTTATTATTAATGGTTTATGCCATATCCAAAGTCACTTGGAAATTTTTAGGAGAAAAAGATTAATGGCTTCGAAATTTTTAGGAACTCAAATTAATCCCGATCGTTTCCATAAAGGCCAACTTCCGTTTTTTATCATTTTAATTTCCTTTTCGATATTGATGATTTTACCGATTCTCTTTATTATCAACCACGCATTTAAACCTCAGTCTGAGTTATTCGCCTATCCACCTGCATTCTTTGTCAAAAATCCAACGTTAGATAATTTTATAGAACTCGCCAGATTGGTGTCTACTTCTGGCGTCCCCTTTTCTCGCTATGTTTTAAATAGTGTTTTGATTACCGGTCTTGGTGTTGGTTTAGCAATTTTATTTACGGCATTGTCTGCTTATGGTTTAGCAAAATTACATTTTAGAGGTAAGAAATTATTATTTGAAATCAACACCATATCGTTAATGTTTGTGCCGATTGCCGTACAAATTCCTCGTTATATTGTTGTCGCACAATCGGGAATGATTGACACTTACTTTGCCCATATCTTCCCATTGATTACGATGCCGGTTGCCATGTTTTTAATCAAACAATTTATTGATCAAATTCCTAATGACTTTATTGAAGCCGCACGTATTGATGGTGCTAGTGAAATGCAAATTTTCTTTAAGGTCATCATGCCCATGATTGCTCCTGCGGTGGCAACGGTTGGGATCCTTGCGTTCCAATTAATTTGGAATGATACCTCAACATCCACGTTATTTATCAATGATGAAAGTTTAAGAACACTCGCCTTCTTTTTACAAACGCTAACTTCAGGTGTTGGGAATACGATTGCTGGTCAAGGGATGGCAGCGGCCGCTTCACTGCTCATGTTTATTCCTAACTTAGTGTTGTTTGTCATTCTTCAAAGTCAAGTGATGTCGACCATGGCACACTCAGGATTGAAATAAGATGAAACATTGGTTAACGCTTTTCATTTTTGCTAACTTAGGCTTGATGTTGCCTCAAAGGACAGTTTTACCAACCCTTGCCGATAATGGTTTACCATATCAAACCTATACCTATGCGAGCTCACGACAACAACTGAT
>JBEDAR010000004.1:0-4510 GCA_041177725.1 Bacillota bacterium
GATCGATGAACCTCAAGTTCAGCAAGTGTTAAATCATCCTGTTGAAGCGGCCACGCAATTGATGATGCGAGATTTAGCATTGGTGGAATTATTATATGGATCGGGTTTACGAGCGAGTGAAGTGGTGAATTTGACCATCCAGGATGTGAACTTGCCACAACGAATGTTAAGAATTCTTGGTAAAGGTAATAAACAAAGACTGGTGCCGATTACCAAACCATGTCAGCAAAGTTTATCGCTGTATCTTAAAGATGTGCGAGCAAATTTGATGCGAGATTTAGAAGCAAGCCAATTAACCAATCATGTTTTTTTAAACCATCATGGGCGAAAACTCAGTGTTAGAGGTTTAGAATACATCCTTTCCCAACTCGCCAAACGGTCTGGTGTTGCTTTACACCTTCACCCTCACCAATTAAGACATACCTTTGCCACACAATTGCTTGATAATGGTGCCGATTTAAGAACGATTCAAGAGTTATTGGGACATGCAACGATTAATACCACTCAAATCTATACCCATGTGTCGAAAGAAGCCTTGCAAAAAGAGTATCGTGCTGCTCATCCTCGCGCCCTTAAAAAGAAGTAATCTTTATTTGATATTCACCTAAATTGTGCTAAAATAACCCTGCTCTAGCGAAAGTTAGAGACAACACACATCATGAATTCAACTACCATGTCTAACTTCGGTTAGGGTGGTTGTCCGAAGTGATGGAGGCAAAACAAATAGGAGGTTTCACCGATGAGTGAACAAAAAAAGGAAGGCGTTTTACCTGCGGTCAATAGCACCGAAAACAAAGACGCAATGGCTGATGTCGTCCGTTCTTCTACTGAACCGATTATCTCGATGAAGAAGCTGGCTGCCGCTGGCGTCCAATATGGGCACCAAATGCGCAAGTGGAATCCTAAAATGGCAAAGTACATCTATACTTCTGACCGTGGGATTTACATCGTTGACTTAAAAAAGACCGTTACCAAAATTGAAGAAGCATATAACAAATTAAAAGAAATCGTCACCAATAAAGGCACGGTTTTATTCGTTGGTACCAAAAAACAAATTCAAGTGGTTATCAAAGAAGAAGCCTTACGTTCAGGTTCTTTTTATATCAATACCCGTTGGTTAGGTGGTACCTTAACCAATTTCCGCACCATCTTAGGTCGGATTCGTTACTTAAAAGATTTAGAAGCGCAAGAAGCCAATGGCACCCTTGACCTTTTACCGAAAAAGGAAGCCAATGGTTTACGGAAGATGAAAGAAAAGTTGCTGAAGAATCTCGAAGGTATTAAAGAAATTCGCGGTTTACCAAAAGCAGTCTTTGTCGTGGATCCAACGATTGACCATAATGCGGTTGCCGAAGCCCGTAAATTAAATATTCCTGTTTTTGGCATCACCGACACGAACTGTGATCCTGATTTAGTCGATTATCCCATTCCCGGAAATGATGATGCAATCGGTTCTGTGCGTTTAATCGTTCAAACGATTGCTGACGCGATTGTCGAAGCTAAGGGTGGTGTTACCGTTGTCGCTTACACGAAGGATGAAGACTTCATTGCTAAAATTACCGCGCTAAAAGAAGCAACCAAACCCCAAGAAAGAACCTATACTCCGCGACCAGATTATCGTCCGAATTATGCTTCAACTTCAACACCGATTTCTCAACCCGTTACCGCCCCAGTCACTAAACCTGCAGCCTCACCCGTCCCAGCGGTTACGCCTGCTGCTGCCCCAGTGACCGCCCCTGCTGCTCCCGCTGTTGATAAGAAACCAAGAGCGCCACGCAAACCAAAAATTGAAGCAAAGGAAGAGTAATTATGGCCGACATAATCGCGTTAATTAAAGAATTAAGAGAACGCACAGGTGCAGGGATGATGGACTGCAAAAAAGCCCTTCTAGAGTCCAACATGGATGTGACCAAAGCCCAAGCATGGCTTCATGAAAAAGGTGTCTTAAAGGCTGCAAAAAAAGCTGATCGCGTTGCCGCTGAAGGCTTATCTTTAGTCTACATCAATGGTCAACAAGGACTATTAATCGAGGTTAACTGTGAAACGGATTTTGTCTCCCGCGGAGATGCTTTTCGTAAGCTTGTCAACGATACGGCCGCCATCCTCTTAAAAAATAAACCCAAAACCCTTGAACAAGCGAATTCTTTAACCGCAAAATTGTTTACGGAAGCCACCGTTAAAATTGGTGAAAAACTTTCGTTAAGAAGATTTACGTTAATGGCTAAACAAGCGAATCAATTCTTCGGACAATACGTTCATATGAATGGTGTGGTTGCCTCGCTTACCGTTGTCGATGGTGGTACACAAGCCTTCGCCGATCAACTAGCGATGCATATTACGGACCGTAAACCTACTTATCCAAGTTTAGCGAGTGTTCCGGCGCAATTGATTCAAGAAGAAACAGCAAAACAAAAAGCCTTAGTTAAAGAAGATCCTAAATTTGCCAATAAACCTGAAGCAATCCTTAGTAAAATTGTTGAAGGTAAAGTGAATACGATGTTCAAAGAATCCTCATTAGATATGCAGCCATTCATGTTTTCTGAAAATGAAGAACCGACCAAAGTGTTCTTAGATAAACATAAAACGAAAGTGCTGCAATTCGCTCGATATAAAGTTGGCGAAGGCATTGAGAAAAAAGTTGTCGATTTCGCCAGTGAAGTCATGTCACAAGTAAAAAACACTCACTAAGAGTGTTTTTTTCTCATATAATGGAGGAAATATGAAACGAATCGTCATCAAATTATCCGGTGAAGCCTTAGCTGATACCAAAGAAAAAACGATTTTAGAAGCGTTACATTTATCCACCGTTGCCAAAGCCATTAAAACCATTCAGTCGAAAGGTTTAGAAGTAGCAGTGGTGATTGGTGCTGGTAATATTTGGCGCGGTAAACTTGCCAAATCCATTGGCATTGAATCTTCAACCGCAGATTACATGGGCATGTTAGGAACGATTATTAATTCTTTAGCCTTACAAAGTGCCTTAGAAAATGAAGGGGTTCAATGTCGAGTCTTATCATCCATCCATGTTGAACAAGTTGCGGAAAATTATATTCGCCGTCGCGCCATTCGCCACTTAGAAAAAGGCCGTGTGGTTATTTTTGCTGGTGGTACAGGTAGTCCTTATTTCTCCACCGATACGACCGCATCATTAAGAGCGATGGAAATTCATGCCGATACAATTTTTATGGCAAAAAACGGTGTTGCCGGCGTCTTTGATGCCGATCCTAAAACCAACGGCAATGCTAAATTGATTAAACATATCACCTTCGATGAAATGCTCAATAAAAAACTTGCAGTCATGGATCTCACTGCCGTCTCTTTAATCAAAGATTCATCCATTGTCATTCGCGTCTTTGATATGAAAGATACGCATAATTTAGTCAATGTGATTAAAGATGAATCGATTGGCACGACCATCAAAAAAGGAGTTTAAGTTAGGATGGAAGCACTTGCATTAGAAGCGAAAGCAGCCATGGATAAAACCCTGATTGCCCTCCAAGCACAATTTAATACCTTAAGAACAGGCAGAGCGAATGCTGCATTATTAGATCGAGTGTTAGTCGATTATTATGGTGAACCGACTCCGATTAACCAAATTGCCAGTATTGCTGTACCGGAACCAAGACAACTGATGATTAAGCCTTATGATAAGGGTGATTTAAAAGCAATTTTAGAAGGAATCAATAAAGCAGAAATTGGGATTAACCCAGTTGCCGAGGCAGATTGTATTCGCTTAGTGCTTCCGGCATTAACCCAAGACCGGCGAAAAGAATTGGCCAAGCAAGCGAAACGAATGGCAGATGAAGCAAAAGTAGCGATTCGTAACGTGCGTAAGGATTTTTTAGCAAAGGTAACAGATGATGAATACACCGAAGATTTAAAAAAACGCATCGAAGGTGATATGACCAAAGTCCATGATCAAGTCATCGCCCAAATTGATGCTGCTTACCTTGCCAAGGAAAAAGAAATTTTAACGTTGTAATGGTAATCTAGAATCATTTCAAGACAACGGGGGGAAGTTGTATAATTTATTTATGCCAAACAATCAAAGCAAATCCATCGAAGCACCGTTACAGCACCTTGCGATCATCATGGATGGTAATGGTCGTTGGGCACAGGCAAAAGGTTTGCCACGCCTTCGCGGGCACCAAGAAGGGGCTAAGCGCGTCATCGACATTGCCAAGGCTGCTAAAAGCTTAAATATTCCTTATCTATCTTTGTTTGCATTCTCCACGGAAAACTGGGCTAGACCTGCCTCAGAAGTGAATGGATTATTCAAACTCCTCAATGAATTTGTCGAAAAATATTTAAAAACCCTCCATGATGATCAAGTACGATTGATCATTTCTGGGCAATTAGAGGCGTTACCAACTTTAACAAAAAACTTATTAACCAAAGCAATTGAGGCGACAAAATCCTACCAAAAATACACCTTAAACATTTGTGTCAATTATGGTGGCCAAGATGAGATTGTGCGTGCCGCAAAAAAAGCAATGCATGCAATTCAAAA
>JBEDAR010000005.1:0-31255 GCA_041177725.1 Bacillota bacterium
ATCTCTTTGCCTTTAACCAAATTCTCCAATATGCGCGTATCGGCAAGTGGAAAGATTATGTCTATGGCGAAAAGAGTTATGTGTGGTTAAGTTTAATTGGTAAATCAACCTTAGCATGGTTGGTGTTTCTTGGCATTGTCTTGGCTTAAAGAATCTAACCCTAATTGTCGATATACGTTCTGAATAAACGTTCCCTTCATCCTTAAATAAGCATCCATATCATATGGATGCTTTTTTGCTGCTTCAATCTTAATCGCTTGATGCGCTGATTTCATCTCGGGGTGTTTCCTTAAATAGTCTCTAAAACCTATATGTCTTTTGAGTTCGTTTGCATTCGAGGCACAAACGTATACATGATGCTTTGGAAGTAGACTCCATTTTTTAAATTTAAACACTTCTCTGCCGGGAATGCCTTGATCGCCCATGTGCCGATAACCTAATCGTGATAATTTAATGCTGACATCTTGAAAGGATTCGCTACCTTTCATTTCAATATCAATGTCAATGATGGGTTTGGCGGCAAGACCTTCAACTGATGTGCTTCCAATATGATGAATATAAGCATCGTCTAACGTCAATACCGTTTGTAGTCTTTTACGAATTTTTAGAAAGTTTTGTTTCCACACATGAGTGTATGGCTTCAACACAATCTTCTTTTGTTTCATTCGATCTAATCATCGCACATCAGTTGTTCTTCAACGTGAGTAAAAGAATCGTTTCCACGTGGTAAGTTTGAGAAAACATGTCAACCGGTTGTACATACTTAACCTCATAGGTGTCTGATAAATATTTAATATCCCTTGCGAGCGAAGATGGTTCACAAGAAATATAAACAAATCGTTTAGGTTTAATAACTTTCACCGATCGTAAGAATGCTTCATCACAACCTTGCCTAGGTGGATCAACAAACAACACATCATAGGTTTTGCCTTTGGCGGCTCGTTCCACTAAGTAAGGAGCAGCATCCGCTTCAATAAATGAAACATTTCTAATTTCGTTTAGTTTTGCATTTTCAATTGCATTCAACACCGCATCCCGAACAATTTCAACACCTGTGACATGCTTGGATTGTTTCGCTGCGAGTAAGGTAATGGTTCCCACACCTGAATAGGCATCAAGGACCACATCGGTAGGTGTGAGATTGGCAATCGATAAGGCTCGAGCATAAAGTTTCTCGGTTTGAAATGGATTCACTTGAAAAAAAGATTTGGCTGCAATCTTAAATTTAAGTCCGGATAATGAATCTTCAATATAACCATCACCAAATAAAATATGTTCACGGTATCCCAAAACCACATCCGTAAATTCAGGGTTAATATTTTGAACAATCGTACGAATGTTGGGAAAAGCTTTTAAAAGCGCATCAACAAAAATTTGTCTTTCTGGAAAGTTAATTTTACCGGTGACAAGCACTACCATCAATTGATTAGTAACAATGCCTTTTCTCACCATCACGTGGCGAATGAATCCCTTACGGTATTTTTGATCATAGGCTTCAATGTGATGTTCGATACAAAGTTTTTTGACCAAACGCACAATTTGATCAGCTTCTGTGTTTTCGATTAAGCATTCATCAATATCAATGATCCGATGACTACCTTGTTGGTAAAGACCAGCGATGAGATTACCTCGTTCATCACGACCAAAAGGGAATTGAACTTTATTTCGATAATGAAGTGGTTTCTCACTTGGGATGATGTCATCGACTTTCCCGTTATAGTCACCCATGCGTCTTAAGACTTCTGCTACGCGCATCTTTTTCATTTTTAATTGTTCTTGGTAAGAAAGGTGTTGCAATTGGCAACCACCACAAACCTCATAATATTGGCAAGGTGGTGTCACCCGTTGCGGTGACGTTGTCAGTCGCTTAGCGATTCGACCTTCCGCATATTTACCGCGGTTGTTGGTGATCACAATTTCTGCTTCTTCTCCCATCAATAAATAAGGAACAAAAATGGGTAAACCCTCGTGTTTAACGACACCTTTACCATCATGCGTATAATCAATGCAAACGCCTTTAATGTGGCGGATGGGGTTCATAATGTAAACTCTCCGATAAGTGGATAATGATCTGATGGTAATTGGTGAAAAAACTCACTTCGATCAACGACAACATCTTTGACTTGGATGCCTTCTTGATAAAGAAGGTAATCAATTTGGGCAATGCCATCCCCACCTTTAAATTCGTGATACGTATTGCCTAATGTAAGGGAGGGAGCAAAGTGTAAATCACGCGGCATATATTTTTTAATTTTGATCGCGCCTTCATTAAAATCACCACCTAGAATCGTCGGTATTCTTTCTGGAAAAGACTGGATAAAATCAAACAATACTTTCAAATTGATATCTTTTGCTCTTGATGAACGATAGGCCAGATGTGTATTTAAAAACCTGAGTAGGCGTCCATCGGTGTGTTGTAAAACAATCATCGAAGCAATGCGTGGAAATCCTTCATCTACATCCATCGATCCTGGTGTTCTTGGCGTGTGACTTAACCAAATGGTATCCGCAGCCTTGATTCGATAATCTTGCTTCTTGTAGTAAATTGGGCAACCTTCACCTTGCAAATCTTGGTTACGTCCCATGTAGTAATAGCCGTAAATGGTTTCTAGTTTTTTTAAATCTGATAACATCGCAGGTGTCGTTTCTTGAAGCATTAAAATATCGGGGTTGTGTTTTGCTATCATTGCCAAGACCGCAGGAATCCGAAATTTCCATTGATGGCTACCGTCAACAGGGACGTCGATTCTGAGATTAAAGGTCATGACTTTGATTTGCATGCATTCATATTATACTTTGTGTAGAGGTGCATAGAATGAAATGTCCAAAATGCGGAAGAGAAACGCAAGATAAAACGAAATTTTGTGGATGGTGTGGTGCAGATATGCGTAACCCATTCCAAAGCAAGGAAAAACCAATCCAACCCGAAGTGATGGATGAAAAGGATGTTAAACGCCAAGAAACGAGAAACAATAATCCTAATCCAAACCCCATGCTTGAACCAAAGTCTAAATTGGTCGCGGGTTTACTCGCTATTTTTGTCGGTAGCTTTGGGGTTCACAATTTTTATTTAGGATATACCCAAAGAGGACTCGTTCAGTTATTGCTTACGACCGTTGGTTCGATCGTGATTGTAGGACCAATTGTTGCTGGTTTGTGGGCTCTTATTGAAGGCATTCAAATCTTTATTGGTGAAATCAATATCGACGCAAATGGCACCAAACTAAAGGACTAATTTTTTATAGTCGATTGCATACCAAACTAACATTCCAATACTCAGGATTATAAATACATAATTACCAATCGCACCGGGAGCTGTTCCGACGGTTTCAAATGGTTTCAATTGGCCAATCAACCATCGCGAAGCATACTCCAACAAGAGTAAAAGCCATGCAAACGGTAACCATGCTTTTCTTTTAAGGAGAATATACACATAAATTAAACTGGATAACAATTGCGATAAGCCCCATAAGGCAAACATACCAATAATAACTCGTTGAGCTTCACTTGAATATGTGTCTAAGGGAATCGTTGCAATCAATTGAGCGCCACCATCTGGAAGAAAAATATGCAGAAGACTACGACTTATACCAACCAAAGTAAAAACCCAAATCGAACCTAAACTAATTTGATAATAGAGGGATTTTTGATCAACTTGATCAGGAAACAATGTCCATCTTTTTTTCATGAATATCTCCTCATAAATTTCTTGGCAAGTTCAACCCACTCTTTCATATAGGCAAATCGGTGATGGAATTCTTCGAGTGAAAATTCACCATAGGCAACATCATCACTTCCAACAGAGAAGCCATGAAGGCCTTCGGGATAAATGTGCAAGGCAAACGGAACATGATGTTTTCGTAGTGCTTCTGCAAACATTAATGCATTTTCAACATGGACGATGGCGTCATCTTGCGTATGAAAAATAAAGCACGGTGGCGTTTGCTGGGTTACGTGTAATTCAAGCGAAACCTCTGCGGCTTTTTCTTTGGTGATATCAGGACCTAATAAATTCATCAACGATCCTAAGTGGCGGTATTTAATATCAGACGTAATCGGAGCGTACGCTAAAATACCAGCCTGAATGAGTTGAGGGTAATAGGTCATGATGGTGGCGGCCAAGTGACCACCCGCGGAAAAACCAACCAAAAAGATTTTACTTACGCGTGGATCACTTCTTAATTGTTCAATCAGTTCCTTGGCTTCAATGTGGGTATGGGGATGGATGAGTTTCTCCTCGCGATAATAATAGATACCAGTATGATATCCTTCGCTAGCAAAGGCGTTAACAACGGGTTGGGCTTCTCGCCAAGACGTATACTCGTAACCACCACCGGGTAGAATTAGTAAAAAAGGTCTCGGTTGGTCATCTTGCCAAGAAATTTCAATAAAATTTTTAGAGTGTTGATATCGTTTCATATTTACCTAATCTTTATTATAAAGAAAAAGACTTTTTTATTAAGTTATTTCTTTAGGCCTCAGCATTTTCAACACATTGAATCGAGTATAATAGAGGCATGAAAGACGAAACCATTCTCTTAAATAAGTTCAAGCTTGATCGTTATTCACCTTTGGTAGAAGATGCTTTATTAATCAATTTAGATTTAAAAAAATATCGCGATGCAAGAACTTCATTGGTGCATGCCACCATTTTAGGTCTATTTGAAAACAAAAAGGAACTGGTCATCTTTTTTTACCTTCCGGAAAATGGCCAACACTTATCTGAAATTGTCATCAACAAGCAACGATATGGCGTTCAGATACAAGATGAGGAGGGTCTGGTTCATAAATATGTGATTCCTTCACCTTTTAAACCAGGAAAGCTTGAAGTGAGCGAATTCGTTTTTGTGGATGATATGTTAAAACGCACTACCTTTGCTGTAAAAGAGGAACATGTCTTTGGGGTTTTAAATGACCAATATTACTACGATTCTAAGAAGTACTATCAAACCCAACTTGAAGGCGAATTACTTTATGACCTGATTGATATGTCTACCGTGCAAAATAAAGTTGAGGATTTTCTTGGAAGACCCTTCTTTTATCGAGATATATCATCTTTAAAAGCAAAGGCGACCAAACTTTATTATGTCGCTTTTAACCTCTTTGATACGAAACAAAAAAAATACTTTATTCCTGATGATATTGTGGAAATGAAAGTGAATTATGAAGAAAAAAGATACGTTTATCAGGCAAAAAAAGTGAAAAACACTTCCGACATTGACCCCACTGTTGATGGTGAAATATTTGCCTTAGATAAAAAAGAAACCATTGCAAAAGAACGACGAAAAATAGAAACTGGGGAGAAATCAGATTGGAATTTAATTCAAAATTTTTTCACGTATAAGCAATATCGTTACCAATCCATATACAAGATTAATGATCAAGTCAAAGCAACAGAAAAACAAACGCAAAACTATACATATGTGTTGGTAATTGGTCCGAAATATGGTTACCGTTACAGCCAAGCAACACTTAAAAGAAACAATGGAACAGACTATGACTTTGAAGAAACAACCTTAACAAAAGTTAAGATTTATCATCTCACCTACCAAGAAAAAGGTCATCGTTATGCGGTGCCGGTACAAAGTTTGGTTTATGAAACCGATCAAAAAGCAAGGTTACCAAGAGTGCGTCATCGGATTAAAATGTTTTTCAAAACATTGGGTAAGATTATGCAGGCTCCCATTCGCTTTGTTTTTGGTGCAACTGGATTTCTCTATCGATTAATTCGATGGATTTTTAAGCATTGGAAATGGTTACTGATCTTGGTGGTTGCAAGCCTATTAATCTATTTGGGTGTACAAATTGCAGGATGGTTTCAATAATGGATTTTATTTCATTACTTCTATTTATTGGTACCTTGGGTTTAATTGGAGCGATGCTTTACCTTGATCTCGCTAAGTACAAATTCCATTTTTTTATTGGGATTATTGTCCTAGGGGTGGCGCTATACACTTATGGACTGATTGGTAACGGAGAAACCTTAAATACGGTTGATTTGGTGTTAAAAGCTTTTGGTAACACCACCGCAATCTTAAGAGGTATTTTCCGAACAACGGAAATTAGCAATCGTATTAATAACGATTTACTATTCTTGCTTTCGGCTTATGCGATTCACGTGATTGGTTTTGGTTACACCTATATTTTAATTTTTGCTGTTTTCTTCAACAACCTCGCCTTGAAAATGCGATTCTTTTTCCTCCAACAAAGACCTCACTATTTAATCTTAGCTGACGATGATAAGATCACTTATCTATTAAAATCCTTCGAGAAAGAATTCAAAAAGAATCGCCAATCTAAGGCGATCAATGTCGCCTTACCTAAAACGTTATTAGCGACAAAAGAAGTAAACACAAAATATCTCTTTAAACCTGGATTTACAAATTTTGATATCACCAACCAACGCCTTGAATCCTTACTTGGATCTACCAAACAAGACACAACTTTGGTTAGTTTATTAACCAAGGACACCGATGTGATGGCCTTGGTTGAAAAACTCAATCGATATTATCAAGAAAATCCGAATAGTAAACTCAAGTCGTATATTTTGTATCAAGATAAACAACATTTACCAATCTATGAATCCTTTAGTCAAGAAAAGCAAAAACTTCGCTTCTTCTCTTACCACCAACTGATTGCCCAACAATTGGTGCTGGAATATCCCCTCACATCCTATTTACCAAAAACCATGATTAATTTTGAAAAAGCGACCTTAGAGGATGTTAAAATTCAGTACCACTTGCTCGGTTTTGGGCAAACCAATGAAGAAATTTATCGGCACTTATTTGTCACGAATCAATTTCCACCCAAAGCTTCAAAGTTTTTTGGTAAAGAATTTACCAGCTACAACAACCCTCCAATTAAATACAATCTTTATCGTGATCCCTTGATGAATCCCGGAGTGATTCAAACTTTCTCAAACCCACCCATGAATAAACGCGATTATTTACCACTGCCACCATTATCAGCAGAAACAGAAATGGTTAACACAACCTTTAATGATGCGCAGTTCTTAGATGCGGTTACAAGTCGGATGACCAAATCAGATGATTACCAAATCTTTGTCATTGCCTTTGATAACGATGTCATTAATTTACGTGTACTTCAACAGATGCTAAGTTGGACGATTGAAAAACGACTAGAGCGTTTTCAACTATTTGTACAAATCCTCAATCGTGATTATCAACAAACCAGCCAACTATTTAAAAATCCCCACGTCACTTCTTTTGGGTATGGTGATTACGGTTATTCATTAAATCAAATTATTAACCCTGTTTTTACACAAATTGCGAAGAACATTCACGCCACCCTCAATCCACAAAAACCTTTTGAAGCTTTACTTGCTCAAGAAAAAGAAAGTTTACTTTATGAAGCAATTAGTTTACGTTTTAAACTGAATTTAATGGGTTTAGATTTAGCACCACAGTCGAAGGGTTTATCCGAAACAACCTTTATGAAACGTTACGATGAAGATGATCAATCTCGTTTTCATCAAGTTTATCCGCGCGCTAAAAATGATGCGGATTTAAATCGTTATAAACCAGTGGCGAAAAAAATTCGTAATTTACTGGCAAGACAAGAACATTTACGTTGGACCGCGCATCAAATGACGCAAGGTTATATTCCCATGAGTTTGGAAGAAATGGTGATGACCAAAGATTATGTTGATCACATTTTAAAAAAAGATGCACGTTTAACTTCTTTTGAGGGATTATTTGAATTACATGAAAAACTTGTTCACGATTTAGAATTCAGTTTTTCAAATGCAGATTTAATTTATCCTTACTTCCATACGATGGACCACTTATATGCCATCATCCAAGGCACACCGTTTAGTGTCGTGGACACAATTGATGAAAAGAATAATCGCACCATCGAAATGCCGATTGTTGACACCGGAAATGTAAAGAGTAAGATTAAATCTTAATTATTTTTTGAGAATGGTGGATTGAATAAAAGGCACTTCAATCAGAGGATCAAGCCTTGGGAAAAGTGGCGTAGGTGAATTCACTTTTAATCCATTCACAATCGTTGGGTTCGCAATCGATTTTAAGGTTGGTTTTGCTTTGGCTCCAAGTTGGCGGAAAAATGCATCGGCGGTCGTCACTAAGATAGGTTGATAAAGTGTTCCCGCAACATAAAGCGTATAAATGAGTTGGTGCATCACCACTTGAAGGGCTTTTAGCTTAACCGGGTCTTTTGCTAAATTCCATGGTTGGGTTTCATCAATGTATTTATTTGCTCTCGCAACTAGTTGATTTACTTTGGCATAGGCTTCTGTGATAAGTAATTGATTCATCAGGGTTTGATAATCTTGAATGGTTTGACTTGTTAATGAAGACAATTGATGATCGAATTCCGAAATTGGTGCTTGAAAGTTTGGTACAACACCTTGGAAATATTTATTCACCATGTTAATTGTGCGATTTAATAAATTACCAAAATCATTCGCCAGATCGGTATTAATGCGTTCAATAAATTGTTCAGGGCTAAATTGACCATCACCACCAAACACCGTTTCTCGAACGAGGTAGTATCGAACCGTGTCGACACCATATTTTTCCATGAGCGGTAATGGGTCAATGACGTTACCTTTGGATTTAGACATCTTCGCATCCTTCATCATTAATAATCCATGCGCGAAAACCCGGTCAGGTAAGCGGAGACCTAGGGCCATTAAAAAGATGGGCCAATAAATAACGTGAAACCGAGTAATATCGCTACCAACAATGTGAATGACTTCTGATTGTGGGTCTTTCCAAAACTTTTCGTATAATTCGGGTTTTGGACTGCCGTAACCTAAGGCGGTGATGTAATTGGTAAGAGCGTCTAACCAAACATAAACAACGTGACGAGGATCTTCTTTGACTTTCACACCCCAAGAGAAAGACGTTCTTGAAACACAAAGGTCTGCGAGTCCGGGTTTAATAAAGGTATTAATCATTTCATTTTTTCGTGATTCAGGGGTAATAAATAATGGATTTTTTTGATAATATTCCATCAATCGATCAGCATACTTACTCATTCTAAAGAAATAAGCGTCTTCAGCTTCTGGGTGAACTGGGCGCTTACAGTCGGGGCATAATTTCGCCTCACCAATTTGCGTATCGGTCCAAAATGATTCACAAAACTTACAATACCAACCTTGGTATTTCGATAAATAAATATCGTCTTGCTTTAATAGTTGGCTAAAAATTTGTTGCACAACTTTTTCATGACGTGGTTCCGTGGTCCGAATAAAATCATCATAACTAATGTGCATCTTTGCCCAAAGGTCTTTGATGCCAACTACAACATCATCGACAAATTGCTGTGGTGATTTTCCGTTTTTTTCTGCTGTTTCTTGAATTTTTTGTCCATGCTCATCGGTTCCAGTTAAAAAGTAAGTTGGAACACCGGCAAGCCTTTTGTAACGAGCAAAGACATCCGTAACGACAGTAGAGTAAGCGTGACCAATGTGTAATTTTGCACTGGGATAATAAATGGGGGTGGTAATATAAAATTTTGTTTTCATGGTTCTTATTATAAATAAAAAAACCACTCTCTTCTAAGAAAGTGGTTTTGATGCTTTGTTTTACTTTTTCGCGTAACGTTTGTTGAAGCGATCGACGCGACCATCAATCTTGGTATTACGATCTTTTCCGGTAAAGAATGGGTGGCAGTTTGCGCACGTGTCAACCCGTACTTCATCAAGAATCGATCCTGCTTCGAAGGTATTGCCGCAGCTAATGCAAGTAACTTTAACTTGCTTATAGTTTGGGTGGATGCCTTGTTTCATTGGATGTGCTCCCTTCCGCCTTAAATCTCGATTGGATTTAAAGTAAGTGCCTAAAAATATTAGCATCCTTTTATGTGGGTTGCAACGAAAAGAGCGTGTTTGTAAAAAAATAGTTAAGTTCTATAATGAGAGAAGCAAAAGGAGGGGTTTTATGAAATTAACCCTCAAGCAACATTGGCTTACCTATGTCATTCTCGCCTATGGTTTACTGTTAACTGGTGTTTTAATTGAAAAGTTTGTGGCTGACTTCCTTTTAGATCCTACCGATGATTGGTGGCGCTTTTGGTATCTGTTCACCTACCAAACCAATATCATGGTGGCCGCTTGGTCTGTCATGTATGGTTTAGGAAAAGTATTCAATTGGGAAAACGTTGTGGGTTGGTTAACCAAGAAGATTGTGGTTATCATCATCACCGTTAATACACTCATTGTTTTTTTAATTGTTTTCTTTGTTTTGAACCCAGTTCTACAAGGTCAATGGAATCCGATTTCTAGTCTTTCAGAACTACTTAACCACAACCTATCTACCGTATTAATGAGTATGGTTTTCTTAATGATTCCCGGGAATGGCGTCTTAAAGAACAAAACTGCTATTACGGTTTTAATTTATCCCTTCACTTACTTTATTTTCCACACCATCATTGGTCTTAGTTTCACTTTTAAAGATGGCGCGCCTGCGTTTAATTATGGCTTTGTGAACCCAAACAATTATGACAACCTACTTGTCTTCGTAGGAATTGTGGTGTTGTTGGTGTTGATTTTTGGTGCGATTGGTTTTGGATTAATTCAATGGAAGAATAAAATTCATCCTGTGAAGCAAACTAAAGCTATTCGACGATAATTTTAATTAAAAAAACCGGTTCGCTGTGGACCGGTTTTTATTTTGGGATCTAATTGAATTAAGCGACAAAGCCTTCGTACGTTGCTTTTTCGATATCACTCAATAAATAGTCTGCTGGTACTAATGCATCAGGGTTTCTAAAGGTTATTGTTGCTTCATATACCTTATCATCACCCGAAGCGCTAATGCTAATTTCACCTTCGCTTGTGCTGGTGGTAAAAGTAATCACCACATCTAATTCACTTGGTACAAACCCAACCGTGTCTTCAAAGGACGCTAAATCAAGGAAATTACCAACGGGTAGGGTGTAGACTTTAACGTCTTGGGTTTCTGGTTGCCCACCAATGACAAGATTTGTGGCTTGGTTATTAATAATCGATTTTGTTTCTTCGGATAAAACGGTGTTAGCAGTATCGACCGCCTCATCAAACATATCAAACGAATCAGCTTCGAAAGCATCAAAGACTTTATCGATTTGATTTGGTGTGTTCGCAAATTCGCGTTTAGCAAATAAACCACCCTCTGCATAATCATAAATAATTGTTAGGGTTCTCGTGGTTTCCACTCCTTCGTTCATCTCGGGAGAGTTGCTTACTAATTTGATACCAGTTCCAAAAAAATAAACTTCATACGTCCTGATCTTGCCATCCTCGGATAAAGTTGCTTCGACTTCATAATTCGATGTAATGCGATTTTGATTATCGAGCGTGGGAAAGTAAAGATCATTCATCGTATTAAACACATCGGAAAAATAAGTTTGTGGTCCAAGACAACCTGCAAGCACAAGTGTGGTGGCAAATAGCGGCAACAATTTTTGAATTTTCATCATCTTTCTCCTTTTACCCTTCGGTATGGTCATTTATATTAAACCATATATTTAACAACTCAAATAAAAAATTTCTTGGAAACCAAGAAATGAATAACAGATTGGCGCTGGTATCGCATTCAGTGAGAGCGGATCATATGCCGATCAAAGAAAGAGAATGGTGATGAACAACCATTCTTACCAGGCATCTTTATTAAAGCATATCCTTATATTTGCTGCCACAAGGATGCTGTAAGGATTGTGTAAAGTAAGGTTTGACGCAACTAACATTTGATAGTCACACTGATAAAAACTTGTTAAAATGAGTTTATTATTTGGAGGAATGTTATGATTTCTAAGAAATTAGCGAGCGCGTTACTTCTCGAAGCGACCGCCTTTGGCGCAGATTTTGCTGAAGTCTATTTAGAAGATACCTTAAGTTCAAATCTTTCCATGGAAAATGGCAAGATTGAAGAACGTGTTTCAACGAACGGCTTTGGTGTGGGTATCCGCGTCCTAAAAGGATTACAAAGTGCCTACGGATATACCTCGGATCTCTCAAAGAAAAGTTTAATCAAGCTAGCCCAAGATGTGGCAAAAGCTTTTTCTGGTCCACGGGTTCTCACCCCACCGCCTTTAGAAAAAGTAAAAGTGAAAGAAATTATTTACTTATCACCACAACCAATGGAAACAATTTCCGTCAAACAAAAAATTGATTTACTGAAAATGGTCAATGATACGATGGCAAGTGTGGATAAGCGTATTGTCAGAACGAACGTCTATCTTTCAGATATGGTTAAACAAGTGACGATTTTCAATACATTAGGAAGACATGTCGAGGACACTCGCCGTCGTGCCAGACTTTACATGATTGCCGTAGCAGCCGAAAATGGCAAAATTGAAAACTTTGGTGAAGGTCCTGGTGCTAGTGACGGTTTTGATTTCTTTACCTCAAAAATTAAACTAAAGGAAATGGCAACCGAAACGGCCAAGAGCGCAATTTCGTTATTAGGCGCTGCTGAGTGCCCATCAGGTAAAATGCCTGTGGTCATTGGTAATGGCTTTGGTGGAGTTATTTTCCACGAAGCATGTGGTCACCCATTTGAGGCCTCAGCGGTTTCAAAGAAATTGTCTGTTTTCTGGGATAAATTAGGAAAACAAGTCGCCAATCCAATTGTGAATGCAGTTGATGATGGAACGATTCCCTTTGGTTGGGGTTCTACTAACGTCGATGATGAAGGTTTCCCAGCGCAAAAAGTTCAATTGATTAAAGATGGGGTTTTAAATAGTTTCATGATTGATCAATTTAATGGTCGCCGGATGAAAGCTGAACAAAATGGTCACTCTCGAAGACAAAATTATAAATTTGAACCAACTTCAAGAATGACAAACACCTATATTGAAAATGGCCCGCATACGGTTGAACAAATTATTGCGGCAACTCAATACGGTCTATACGCGAAAAAAATGGGTGGTGGTTCAGTGAACCCTGCCACAGGTGAATTCAACTTCACCGTTTCGGAAGGTTATATGATTCGCAATGGCAAAATTGCGGAGGCGGTCAAAGGCGCTGCCTTGGTTGGTAAGGGTGATGAAACTTTAGCAAAGATCGACATGGTCGCGAATGACTTAGCAAGAGCCCAAGGGATGTGTGGTGCTGCTTCTGGTAGCATTCCAACCGATGTAGGTCAGCCAACCATTCGCGTCACTGAAATCACCGTTGGTGGTCGTCGAGGAGGACAATAACATGGCAAAATTTGATGCTTATTTTACATTAGCAAAACAAAAGGGTGTAGAAGTTTTAGAACTATACTACTCTCGAGCCAAATCGTTGAGTTTCAAATTATATAACGCCCAAATTGAGGGTTATAAACTTTCTGAAGATATTTCACTCTATGCCCGCGGCATTTACAAAGGTAAGATTGGTTATGCTTCAACGGAAAAAATGAGTAAAGAAACACCTGAATTTTTAGTCAATGAAATTATCACAAATGCTGGAACGGTGACTAAAGAAGAATTAGCAATTATCTTTAAAGGTTCAGCAAAGTATAAAAAGAAAAAAGTTTACAATCCTGATATTGCTGCACTTTCGATTGATGTTAAAAAGAAAAACTTATTTGAAATCGAACGTAAATTAAAAGCAGCGGATAAACGCATCGCGCAGGTAAACGCTTGCAGTTATCAAGAACGTGAATCAGAAGCGATGCTGTTAAACTCTTATGGATTACAACTGAAGCGTAAGAGTAACTACTATTATTA
The DNA here is from genome assembly GCA_041177725.1 of Bacillota bacterium. GTDB lineage: Bacteria > Bacillota_I > Bacilli_A > RFN20 > CAG-826 > UBA970. The sequence continues at coordinate 13,684 of JBEDAR010000005.1, forward strand.
CTATGCCGGGGTGCTCGCAATTCAAGGCGAAGAACGTAAGAGTGAAGGTGATGTTCATTTCTCTAACGATTTAACCACCTTCAATGTGGATACCTTTGTCAATAAAATCATCGGTAAAGCCTTAATTAAATTTGGCGGAACACAATGCCCATCCAAAGATTACAAAACGGTCCTAGATAAAGAAGTTGTTGCGGATTTACTATCAGCCTATTTAGATAATGCTTCTGCAGATGAAGTGCAAAAGAAAACCTCGTTAATGATTGGTAAACTCAATCAACCTGTTGCCAGTAAAAAAGTCACGATCATGGAAATGCCACTGAAGAAAAATGCTTTCTTTACCTACTTCGATGATGAAGGTGTGGCCACTTACAATAAAACGGTTGTGAAAAAAGGAGTCTTACAAACTTACTTCCACAACTTAAATACAGCACATAAAGATGGTGTTCAAACCACCGGTAATGGTTATCGTTCGGGTGGAAAAGTTGGTGTTGGATTCCAAAATATCGTTCTAAAACCAGGTCGTAAATCGCTTGAAGAACTCTTTGCCAAAATTGGTGATGGTGTATATATTACCGAAGTCATGGGTGTACATGCAAGTTTAAATCCAACATCAGGAAACTTCTCTTTGCAAGCCAACGGCTTCATGATTGAAAATGGTAAACGCAGTACCCCATTAACCTTAATTACCGTTGCCGGTAATTTAATGGATATGTTTATGAACGTCAAAGAAGTTGGTAGCGATAACGAATTATTATCTTCTGGCTATGACGTGCCTAGCATCTATATTAAAAAACTTACCATCGCTGGTAAGTAGCGTATAAACACATTAACCTAAAACCAACCTATTCTTTCTTGGGTTGGTTTTTTCTTTGTTTAAGTAAATAAATCATTAAAAAAGATACTAAAGTGGAAAAACCGCTTCCGATGACCGAGTAAATAATGAGGACGATCCCAATTAAATCCCCCCAACTACCCGGTGTTTGTGAAGCAGAAATCATGATAACGATTGCAAAAGTAAGTCCTAGTACCAAGATACCTAGATTAGGTAAAAGTGATAAACCGACTTTATGGGTTTGTGAATAAATCCGATAAACAAGAAATTGAATACCTGCAAACAAACCAAGTGCCACGAATAGTCCTAGTAATTCTTCCATTGTTCATTCTCCTTTGATACATTTTAACAATTGATTTAAATACAATATACAACAAGATGGGTGATTGAAAGAAATCCATCTCATCAATAATTGAATCATCTTAAATAACCTAAATAGTGATGCGTAAGCGCACCATTGCCTATAATCCTATCTCCAACGTATATTATATTCAAAGGAGAATATCGATGAAAAAAATAACTCGTGAATTCATAACCTTTATTTCCAAAGGAAATGTCATCGATTTAGCAGTTGCTTTCATGTTAGGGACTACCTTTCAAAAAATTGTTTCCAGCCTTGTAAATCATATCTTGATGCCACTGGTTAGTTGGTTGGTTAAAACGGATTTATCACAATGGTATGTGACCCTTCAAGAAGGAATTCCAACGCTTGAGTCTGAGTTGGGTTTCAGTAATCCACCATCGGGGTGGCAAGTGATGCCAATTCGTTTAGAATTTGGTTTGTTTATTCAGTCTTTGATTGATTTTTTGATGATTGCAATTTTATTGTTTGCAGTGATGAAATTCTTCCAACTAACGCAAAAAGTGAGAATGGAAGTTGAAAGAAAGTTGAAAGATCAAACTAAGAAAAACGCCAACTAGGATTTTTCTTTTTCACCATTTTTAAAACACGATTAAACAAAATGGATTCTGCTGCTTTCCTGCCAGATTCATGAATTTTTTTAATCGCAATATGTTGCCGTTCAATGGTATAACTGACTTCGGAAAAAGAGGCTTCAATCATCCCCGCAACATATAAGTATGCTGTGAGTGTGATCATATTCATGTCATTGCTTAAATATTTTCGCAGTTTAGAATCAAGTTTATAGTAATGCGTACTAGCTGCTTTGGGTGTTGCTTTCATAAAATAAATAAAGGTATTAAGGATCAAGATTTTTTGTTGTAGCGATTCACCAAGACGTGGTGAAGTAGAAACAAATTTTAAATCTTTTGCTGCAGTTTGATAATCCTCATCAACCAAGGCTTGATAAATTTTATGGAAATAAATTTGGATATTTAAATTATTAAGATCTTTACCAACTTGAAAAGGTTGTGGATCTTTTCCTTCTTTATAAGCTTTCTCAATACGTTGTAATTCAAGATAAGCAGCATTTCCTTGTGTGGTGGTTAACGTTGCAAGTCGATAACCATCAGTAACGGTGTCCAATTTAAACGGCATAAAGTTATAAATCATTAACATGCCGCCCACAGCAATCACCACGATTGCTGCATATCGCTCCCATTGAAGTTCATTGAACAAACCGTAGGCAACAAATAAAGCAACCACAATTTCAATCAAATATATAAACAATCCACCCCACAAGAAAAGGCGTGGTCGAATCTTTGTTGCTTTAGGAGTTACGATGGTTTCCCCTGTTAAACCTTCATAGGGTTGAAACCGTAAACGAAAACCATTTTTAGATCTTACAAACGCCAACCCTAAAAAATTAACTGTGTTAATGGCATAACCGCCTGCAATTGCCCCTAACATGTGACCTAGTTCGAGAGAAATAACATTGATGAGAAAGGCACCGAATATCGTGGCAATCGCATAGCCATATTGCGCAATACCGGTAATCCCAAGTGTTATGAAGGCTGGGGCGATGATGTTGACACCAACAAAGATGGCAATAGCAATCATCACGCCATAGACAATGAGGGTTGTAAATTCTTCTTTTTTCATTGTTAATATTTTAACACTTTCAATTTATGGATGAATAGCGGTTGGTTGCCATAACTGATAGTGTTGCTGCACGCTTTCCCAGTCACTTCCACGAAGAATGGCGCGTATTTGATAGTTTTCTTCTGCAGATTCAAATGTATTTCCTAAATAAACTTGCAGACGGAATTCATAATCGTTTTCACCTAGTTTGAGAACGGATAGATGGCGATTCGCCGAGGAAATATCACCGTGAAAAGGAAACATCAATGGCGTTTGGTTACGTTCAAAAACTTGCCAGTGTTGCAGGAGCGTGGTGATAGGGCCCATGGTCAGCGCTAATTTGAAATTATCCTCTGTACGAATGGTTTCATATTTTGTATCTTGAGCACCAAAAAAACCGCTAGGGTAAGTCTCGTCTCGAATCTCATAAATCGTTGTAGCGTCAGCATAAAGTTGATACGTAACAGCGATTGGAATCACCACTTCAGTTTGATACATTTTATTCATCTGCCATTGACCATACGTTATCGCATTAGGGTAACGTGTGATTACCATCTCTTCTTCTTCAACAAATTGATTAAACCAAAAATATTCTGAGCCAAAATATACATGACTCAAATCACGATGTTTGCGATAAAGACGAGCATTATTGAACCGCTCATCACTGGGTTGTAAGTTTTCTAAGATTGGGATGACGGCTTGATCCTCGATTGTTTGATTTGTGTTCAATGACGTTAGCGCGGCAGGGATGATTGGTAATGTGCTAGAAAAATCAAGTACTTGGTTCTCAAAATGTCCCGGTAACGCCTCTGCTACTGCGTAAGCGGTGGTGATATCTTCAATCGCGGGAAAGTTAAATTCAAACAATGGTAAGGGTGTGAGTGGCGAGGAATTTTCTATGTCAAAAGTGCTTTCTAAAACAGTTTCCTTAAGGATAAGCCGCCCGTTCAGTAAGGGATTAAAATCATCTGTTGGGACGGGAATGGATGAAATTGAACTCGAACCACTGTTTGAAGAATTAGTGATGTTACATCCACTTAACACAAGAAAGAAAATGGGTAGACACAATTTTTTATTCATGACGTTTTTTTTGAAAATATGTTTTTAGTAACGCTTGAGATTCAGTAGACAAGATGTCGGATTGAATCTGTGGTTGGTGTTGTAACCGAGGAATTTTGAACAATTGTAGTTGTGATTGAATGGCACCACTTTTTTCATCTTTGACTGCAAAGACGATGCGGTCGATTCGACTTTGAATTAATGCTCCTGTGCACATCATGCATGGTTCTAAGGTGACATAGAGTGTGCACCCTTGTAATCGCCAAGATTGGCGATGTTGACTCGCTTGTTGAATGGCTAATAATTCAGCGTGTGCGGTCACATGTTGATGGCTTTCTTTAAGATTGTGACCACGACCGATGATTTGATTTTGGTATACAACCACCGCCCCGACCGGCACTTCGTCGAGATCAAAAGCAAGTTTAGCTTCTACTAAAGCTTCCTTCATCCAGCGTTCGTCATCGAACACTACAACGGGTTGTTTATTTTTGTTTGCCAATGACGGTTAACCCACCCATGAAAGGGATTAGGACAGCAGGGATTTTCACATCACCATTTGCTAATTGATATTGTTCTAGAATCGCAGGGACAATGCGTGACGTTGCTAACGCTGATGCATTTAAAGTGTGAGCAAATTTTGTTTTTTGAGTCACTGGATCTTTATAGCGAATTTTACCTCTTCTCGCTTGATAATCACGCGCGTTTGATACCGAAGATACTTCTTTATAAATATTCAGTGAAGGAATATAAACTTCAATATCATAGGTTCTCGCCATCGAGTGAGAACAATCGCCGGCAGCTAGTTTTGAAACACGGAAGTGTAACCCAAGTTTTTCAACAAGCGAAGAAGCTTTTGCCACGAGTTCTAAAAACATCGCCGGACTTTGTTCTTCTCGAGTATATTGAACGAGTTCAACTTTGTTGAATTGATAACCACGAATCATGCCGCGTTCTTCGCTGCGATAACTGCCCGCTTCATATCGATAACAAGGAGTGTAAGCAAAATACTTCTTGGGTAATTGGGAACCTTCCAGAATTTCATCACGGTGAAGATTGACTAAACCGGTTTCAGCGGTTGGTAGTAAAAATTTTTCTGGATCGGTTTTTTTCAACCAAAAAACATCATCTTTAAATTTAGGAAATTGCCCTGCGGTTAATCCAGATTCATAATTTAATAAATGCGGTAATAGCACCATTTCATAACCATCTTTTAAGTGTTCGCTCATAAAGAAATTCAGGAGCGCCCATTCTAATTGAGCGCCAAGACCACGGTAAATCCATGTGCCTGCACCTGAGATTTTTGCTGCGCGTTGATAATCCACAATACCAAGGTGTTCTGCAATTTCAACATGGTCTTTGATTTTAAATGAGAAGGTGGGTTGTTTACCGACGATGCGAATTGCTTCGTTGTTTTCTTTGCCACCCTCTTTAAGATCGTCATCAGGAAGGTTGGGTAACTCAAGGAGAAAAGTTTCAATTTTAGTTTCTAACGCTTTTAGTTCTTGTTCTTTTCCTTGAATCGATTGATTGAGGACCTTCACTTGGGAAAAAATTCCTTGAACATCGCGACCGGCTTTTTTAGCTTCTGGAACAGAAGCAGACAACTTATTAGCTTCCGCTTTCACTTGTTCAACCTCTAACAAGAGTTGTTTCCGAAGTTGAACATCTTGAAGCAATCCAGCAAAATTAACAGTGAAACCTTTTTTTGCAAGCAAGGCTGTTACTTTTTGAGTTTGGTCTTTAATCAGTTGCAAATCGAGCATAGACTATGCCTCCACTTCTTCATCGTCATCCCCTTCATCTGTGTCTGGGGTTTCGGGTTCGTTTGGATTATCCAATTCAACAGTTTCAACTTCCTCAGTTGGTTCTTCCAAACTTGGTTCGACGATGGCAATAGATGAAACAAATTCTTTTTCCGCTAATCTAATGAGACGCACACCTTGGGTGGATCGAGCGATAACTCGTACTTGAGTTAAGGAAATACGAATGATGACACCAGCTTTGGTGACAACCAATAAATCTTCGTCTCCGTTGGCAGCTTTTAAAGCGATGAGGTTGCCGTTCTTGTCAGAGGCTTTAATCGTGTTCACACCCTTAGCACCGCGTTTGGTTTGGCGATATTCTTCAAAAGCTGTCATTTTTCCAAAACCTTTATTGGTAACGACAAGAATATATTTACCTTCTGCTGTAGTAGAAACACCAACGACTTTTGCGCCTTCCGCTAATTTCATCCCACGAACACCAGCCGCCGTTCTTCCCATATCACGAACGCCATTTTCAGGGAATGTTACCATTTTACCGGTTGAGGAAGCGAGACTGACAAATAGGTTGCCAGTGGTTTGTTTGACATCGAGGAGCATGTCACCTTCTCGTAATGAAATGGCAATCTTACCGTTTTGGCGGATGGATTCAAATTCTTTAATTTCTGTACGTTTAACGACACCTTTTTCGGTGATAAAGAATAAATAGTGACCGGGCGTGTATTCGTCAACCGAGATAATCGATTTAATCGTTTCTTGTTTTTCTAAACTTAACAAGTTCACAACTGGAATCCCTTTTGCGGTTCTAGCAAACTCCGGTATTTGATACCCACGTAAGCGGTAGACTTTTCCTAAATTCGAGAAAAATAAAATATCGGTATGGGTTCTAGCATTGACGATAATTGAGACAATATCGTTTTCATTTAAACCTGCACCTTTAACACCCCGGCCTCCTCGGTTTTGCGTGCGGAAAACTTCCGGTAATTGCCGTTTGATGTAACCATTTTGTGTCATGGTAATGACAATATTCGTTTCCGGGATGAGATCTTCATCTTCAATGGAGGAAAGATTATCGGAAATTTCGGTCATCCGATCGTCGCCGAATTTATCGGCAATCACATCTAAGTCCGTGAGAATAACATCCACGACCATTTGCCGATTCCCAAGTAGTTGTTTGAAATAAGCGATGTTCTTTTCTAATTGCACTTTTTCGTCTTCGAGTTTTTGTTTTTCTAAACCAGTTAATCTTCTGAGGGGCATATCCACGATTTCTTTGGTTTGTTTTTCGGAGAGTTTAAACCTTTGAGAAAGCGTGTTTCTCGCAATATCGATGTTTGCAGATTTCTTTAAAATATCCACAATCGCATCGATATTGTTAATCGCAATTAAATAACCATTGACGATGTGAATGCGGTCTTCTGCTTTGGTTAATTGATAACGCGTTCTTCTTTCCACCACTTCAATTTGGTGATCAAGATAATGTTGAATCATCGCTTTTAAAGAAAGGACTTTGGGTTGCCCATTGACCAGGGCAAGGTTAATAATCCCAAAACTTACTTGGAGTTGGGTGTGTTTATAAAGTTGATTGAGGAGGACTTCGGGAATAATGTCGCGACGAACTTCAATCACCACGCGAATCCCATTCTTGTTAGACTCATCACGAATATCTGTGATGCCTTCAATCACTTTGTTTCTCACTAAATCAGCAATCGTTTCAATCATCGAAGCTTTATTCACTTGGTAGGGAATTTCTTTAACGATGATGCGCTTTTTGCCGTTTTCAAATTCTTGAATGTCCACCTTGGAACGAATCACCAATGAACCCGTACCAGATTCATAAGCTTGACGAATACCGGCTTTGCCAAGAATGATACCACCAGTGGGAAAATCGGGCCCTTGGAGGTGATCTTGCATCAATTCTAAAACATCAATATCCGGATTCTTTGAATAAGCTTTAATCGCACTGACAACTTCCCTTAGGTTGTGCGTGGGCATATTTGTTGCCATCCCAACCGCAATCCCTGAACCACCATTGACTAAAAGGTTGGGGAAACGAGATGGTAATACAACGGGTTCTTTTTCCGTGCCATCATAGTTATCGACAAAATCAACGGTTTCATCGTCAATATCTTTGACCATTTCCATCGCCATTTTTGCCATTCTCGCTTCGGTATAACGCATCGCCGCTGCTTCATCGCCGTCTACGGAACCAAAGTTACCATGACCATCCACGAGTGTATATCGCATTGAAAACGGTTGGGCTAATCGCACCAAGGTTGAATAAATCGCTTGGTCACCGTGAGGGTGAAATTTACCCATGACGTCACCGACGATACGTGCTGATTTCTTATAGGGTTTATCCGATTGCATACCGAGTTCATTCATGCCAAAAATAATTCGGCGATGAACGGGTTTTAAACCATCTCTTACATCAGGAATAGCCCGAGAGACAATCACGGACATGGAGTAATCTAAAAAGGCAGTTCGTACTTCGTTAGAAATATCGACGTCTTTAAGACCAGCTTCAATCCCTTCTTGGATGATGCCGTCAACTTTTGGATCTTTTTGATCTGCCATACACGTTCTCCTTAAATATCTAAGTTCTTCACGAACTTAGCATTCTTTTCAATAAAGTCGCGACGAGGTTCAACATTTTCACCCATCAAAGCATCAAACACCGAATCGGCTTCAATCGCATCTTGAAGGGCGACGCGTAACATTTTTCTCGCTTTAGGATCCATCGTTGTTTCCCAAAGTTGTTCTGCATCCATTTCTCCCAAACCTTTATAACGTTGGAATGGATAACCTTCTGGAAGATTCAATTGTTTTTTAATTTGTGTTAATTGACCATCGTTATAAGCGTAATAAGCTTTTTGATGATATTCAACTTTATAGAGCGGTGGTTGGGCAATGTAGACATAACCTGCTTCAATCAGTGGTCGCATATAACGGAAGAAGAAGGTTAATAATAAAATCCGAATATGACTGCCGTCAACGTCTGCGTCTGTCATGATCACAATCTTGTGATAACGCGATTTGTTCACATCAAATTCAGGAAGAATGCCTGCACCAATCGCAGTAATTAAATTACCGATTTCGGTGTTGGCGAAAATTTTCTTTAATTGGGCTTTTTGGACGTTAAGGATTTTTCCTCTTAACGGAAGAATTGCTTGGGTCTCACGATCACGACCATTTTTAGCAGAGCCACCAGCAGAGTTCCCTTCAACGATGTATAACTCAGAAACAACCGGATCTTTACTGGAGCAATCGGCTAATTTTCCTGGTAGTGTCGATAAATCAAGCGCACCTTTGCGACGAATGTTTTCTTTAGCGTTGCGACTTGCGATACGAGCATCGGCCGCTAATTGGACTTTGTCCATAATATTTTTCGCAAGCTTAGGGTTTTCCATCATGAAACGATAAAGTTGATCTCCAACGATGTTGGAAACAATTTTTCTCACTTCCGCGTTACCTAATTTTGTTTTCGTTTGACCTTCATATTGGGGGTCGCGGTGCTTCACAGAAATAATCGCAGCCATCCCTTCACGAATATCGTCGCTCGTGAAGTTTTCTTCACTTTCTTTTAGAATTTTTTGTTCACGGGCGTATTGGTTAATAATACGTGTCGTTGCTAGCCGGAATCCTTCTTCGTGAGTCCCACCTTCGTGAGTGTGAATGTTGTTGCAGAAGGAATAAACGCTAGGATTATATCCGTTGTTGTATTGAATCGCTATTTCTGCAAAGATGTTGTCTTCACTTCCGTAACAAAAAACAACTTCAGGAAATAATGGTTCTTTGTTTTTGTTAATGTATTGAACGTATTCTTTAATCCCGCCTTCATAATAAAACTCTTCATAAACATCGGTATCACCTCTGGTATCTTTGATGGTTAAACGCAATCCACCATTAAGATAGGCCATTTGTCTTAAGCGATCGCGGATGGTTTCGTAATGATAGGTTTGGGTTTCCGTAAAAATGCTTGGATCAGCAAGGAATGTGACGGTGGTGCCCGTGCGGTTACTAACCCCAATTTCTTTGACGGGTTCTAATACTTTGCCACCATTGCCAAACTTAATGCGATAAATTTTTCCGTGCCGATAGACATCAGCAATCATCGATGAGGATAAGGCGTTGACAACCGATCCACCAACCCCGTGGAGACCACCTGAAACTTTATAACCACCACCCTCGCCAAACTTACCACCGGCGTGTAAAACGGTATAAACGGTTTCTAGGGCTGGTTTACCAGTCTTCGCGACGATGTCAACCGGAATTCCACGACCATCATCTTTGACAGTGACGGAACCGTCTTTGTTTAAAATAACATCAATATTTTTTGCATATCCCGCCAGGGCTTCGTCCACGGAGTTATCAACAATTTCCCAAACAAGATGGTGTAAACCTGCTACCGAAGTGGTACCAATATACATCCCTGGTCTTTTTCTGACCGCTTCTAAACCTTCTAGGACTTGAATACTAGAGGCGTTATATTCTGTTTTAACTTTTTCGCGTTCTTTTTCTTCCGCGAGTTCCCGAATAACTTTCTCTTCTTTGGTTTCTTTCATCGTTAAGCCCTCCTTTGAATGTGGCTGTTTTCAATGTGATAGATGGCGGCCGGCGAGTCTAGCATGTGGGTGGTGGTAATAAAGACTTGTTGTAGTTTTTGTAGGAACTGAAGGAGGCGTTTTTGCGTTGGTTCATCTAGTTCGCTCAGGACATCATCGAGCACAATGATTGGTCTTAAGGCTTGATCTTCTACAAGGAAGTAAGGGGCAATTTTTAAGGCTATCGCCGCTATTCTATTTTCGCCTTGAGATCCATAACTAGCGATGGTTTGTTGATTGTAAATGGCGACAAAGTCTTCTCTTTGCGTTCCAAGTTGGGTTGTTTTTCTTCGAATATCTTCCTCTAATTTGTTAGCAAATTGCAGGGTTGCTTCTTTGAAAAAATCTTGTTTTGGATTCACATATGGCACATATTGAAGTCGAATATCGACGGGAGCACCTTTGACTGCACTGGTAATCTTACTAATGACTTTATTCATGCTTTCAATGTAAGAGTACCTTGCTACAACAATGGGATAGCTTGCCTCAATCAATTGTTTGGTTAATACCGCTAAGTGTTCCCGGTTTGGTTGAGAACCTTTTAACAATAGATTGCGCTCGTTGAGCAATGCTTCGTATTGACTCAATTGATGCAAATATCCTTCTTGGTGTTTGCTGATGTGGGTGTCGAGGAACTTTCTTCGCACCTTCGGTAAGTCATCAAAGAGCATGACATCCCTGGGTTCAAAAAATAAAACGTGAATGACTTTGGAAAGTTCTGATAGTTTTTTCACTGGTTTTTGATTCAGAAGAATCTTTTTTCCTTGGGGTGTAATCACAATCTCCAAGGTTTGCTTACGACCTTGTAAATCAATGACCGCTTTCACTTTTGCAAATGGTTGACCTTTTTTTAATAAATCTTGATCATCACTTGTACGAAAAGATCTCGCTAACGAAAGATAATGGATGGCTTCAGCAAGGTTGGTTTTACCCGCACCATTTTTTCCAATAAAGACATTGAGCTGTGCATCAAATGTCAGTTGAATATGTGAATAAGAACGGTAGTTGACCAACTCTAGACGTTGAACCGTCATAAACCTTTGATAATAATCAGGCGTTTTTGCACCGTGACTTGATCCCCAGGATAGAGTTTTCGCCCCCGGCGTTGTTCCGGTTGCTGGTTAACTTGGATTGGGTTTTGGCTTAAAAATGTTTTAATTTGCCCCCCGGTTTCAATCAACCCAGCAATCTTCATTAATTGCCCCAATTGGATATAAGGGGTGTGAATGACAATTTCCGATTGGGTCGATTCTTTTTCCATGTTTAAACCTCTATAATTTTACCATAAAAAAGAAAATTAGGGAATATTATATATTCCCTAAAGGCCTCTTAAAATGCATTTAAATAGTTAATACGTGCGCACTGGCGTTGCTAACTGGATGAGGGAGTCATCTTTATCGTTTTTCAATACAAATGGTCTCATATCGCCAATAAAACCAATTTTAATGTCTTCTGCTCCAAAGGCGCGAATCGCTTCCATTAAATAAAAGGCGTTAAAACTAACTTCAAAACGATCACCATTAAAGGAAAACTTTGTTAGGGGTTCACTCGCAGATCCAATTTGTGCAGATTTACTAGAAACTTCAACGGCCGTTTCGCTCATGGTTAATTTCACCACATTTTCTCGTTCAACGGATAATAAAGCAACACGTTCCATAACCGCCAATAATTCTTTAGCGTTCGCCACTAAATAATAGTTCGAAGTTTTAGGAATAATGTTCGTGGTGTTAGGATACTCTCCACCAATTAATCGAGAGATGACGAGGGTGTTACCAAATTCAAAGGTTGCTCTTTTTTCCGTGAAAGAAAGGTTAATCGTAGGTTCGTGTTCCATCATCGACGTGACTTCAATTAAGGTTCTCGCTGGTACATTACTGATAAATTTAACCGGTTTGTTGATGCTGATTTGTTTTCTGGATAACCGAGCAGAATCAGTAGCAGTTGCAACCAATTTGCCATCCGATGCTTCTAAATTAACCGCAGTCATAATCGGTCTTTGTTCTTTTGTTGAAGCAGCAAAGGCTGTTTGTTCAACCACCTTTTTTAATACCTTGGTTTCTAGTTCCAGGGAGACGCCGGCTGTATCCAAATCTAATTCAGGATATTCTTCAACTTTAATGGAATTGAGTTTATAAGTTGATCGACCATCACTGACATTGACAATGGTGTCGTCAAACAATTCCACGGTTAATTGGGAACCTTCAACTTTTCGGGCAATTTCTCCAAACAGTTTAGCATTGACCAATGTTCCACCGTTTTTCGTATCTGTTAATAAAGTTTTTCCTTTGTTTGCATAAGGGACTCTAGTAATAATCGATAATTCGTTATTAGAACTGACAATCGTTAAGCCTTTTTCATCCACCACGAGTTTAAAATTACTGAGCACCGGTATTGGTGTCTTCAATGCGATAGCCTTACTGGAAATGTTAATTGCCTTTAATAATTCTTCTCGCAGTACTTTAAATCTCATATTTATTTATCTCCTTAAAGATTAATAATGATAATAAGGCGTGTGAATGTTGTGGATAAGTCAATCACCATATTCTTTTGTGTTATATTTTACCACACTTCATCCAAACTTTTCTTCCAAATATATTCGTTCATTACGCTTTTTTTAATCGTTTTTGTAATTGATCGATTGCGGTGGCAATTGCCTCATCAACTTTCAACGATTTTTCCACTTTTTTCACAGCGTTCATCACCGTGGAGTGATCTTTACCACCAAAGAGAGCACCAATCTTTAAAAACGGCACATCTAATAGTTGGCGAATGAGATACATGGCAATATGTCTAGCCATTGCAATCTGATTCGTCCGTATTTTACCCGTTAGTTGCTGATTGGTTAAATTGTAATAATCTGCCACCGTATTGATGATTCTGTTTTCAGTTAAAGATGATGGATTCGATGATCCAATGAGTGGTTGCACAGATTCAATGGCGATATCCATGGTAATGTGTTTGGTTTGTTTGATGTTGATGACATAAAACACCAAGCGATTTAACGCCCCTTCTAATTCACGAACATTATTTGAAAAGCGTTCGGCGAAAAAATGAAAAACTTCTTCATCAAAGTAGGTGATATCAAGGCCGTTAGCCTCGATCTTCTTTTTAAGAATGGCAACGCGAGTTGGTAAATCCGGAACCGTAATATTCATGGTAAGACCGGAACCAAATCTTGTGACTAATCGCGCTTCTACACCGCGTATTTCACTAGGATGACGATCGCTGGTTAAGATAATTTGTTTTCCAGAATTAATTAAGTGATTAAAAATATGGAAGAACATCTCTTCCGTTTTTACCTTTTCCGCCAAAAATTGGACATCATCAACCATTAACACATCAATAGATTTAAAAAAGTCCTTCATATTATCGGAATCTTTTTCACCACTCACATACTTAATGAATTCATCCACAAAATCGTCAGTGGTGATGTATAAGACCTTTAATGAGGGGGCGTTTTCTCTAATGTAATTGCCAATCGCATGAAGCAAGTGTGTCTTTCCTAAACCTGACTGTGCATAAATAAAGAGTGGATTATAGTTGAATAACTTTCCAGGACTAGAAGCGATTAAAACTGCCGCTTGATGCGCTTCACGATTGGAAGTGCCGACCACAAAATTATCAAAGGTGTATTTGCGATTGACAAAAGAGCTAGCAAAAAAAGAAGGCTTCTTTTCAGTTTTTTTAGCATTCTTTTCTAAATCACCCTTTTGTAGAAAGGAGAGTTTAAAGTTTGTTTGAGTGACTTCGGTCACGGTCATATTTAAAACATCTAAATATTTAGTGGAAAGTAAATTGGCGGCCAATCCAGAATTAACCACAATCTTAATTTCGTTATTCTCGAGGGATTGAATGTAAGTGTCTCCAAAAAAAGAATCAAAAATATGACGGTCGTTAATGCGGTTTTGCAATTTATCAAGGACACGATCCCAAATTTGCGCTATTTCAGATAAGGTTGGGTTTACCATATGTTCAACATTATAGTAAATGAATGTGTAAAAAAACACCGAAAAAATTGTAAAAAATCTTTTATCCACAATTGGGTGAGTCAAAATCTCGATTTAGTCTTACTTTCCACCCAATCCACATCCTAATAATGTGGATAACTTTGTGGATAAACTTCTGCACAAAGAATTAAGTGGAAAACACCTTAATGAATGATTAAGTAGTAAACATTTTAATTTTATTTTTTCTTTTTTAAAAAATGTAAGTTTTATTAAAGTGGTTTTGTTTTGACAATTTCACTAGATAATGACTATAATTTTATGCGCATACAAAATGTATGACCTGGAGGTTTTCGGATGAAACGCACATATCAACCAAGTAAGAGACGTCGCCAATCCATACATGGATTTCGTCAAAGAATGGCTACCAAGGGGGGCCGTAAGGTTTTGAAATTACGTCGTCAACAAGGTAGAAAGAAACTTTCTGCTTAATAAAGGTTAGCTTTTGTGAAACGAAGTCACCGTTTACTCAAAGACGCTGACTTTCAAACGGTTCTCAACCATAAAAAGTTTCTTAAGTCACAAGAATTTACTTTGTACGGTTGCAAACAATCAATAGGGCACACGAGGGTGGGTCTCTCTGTAGGGAAAAAAGTTGGAAACGCAGTTGTCAGAAACAAAATACGTCGCCAAATTAGAATGATGTTATCTACCAACCTTGATCTTCGCGATTCTATTGATTACATTGTGATGGTTCGTAATACATACCTTTCACAAACATTTCAAAACAATCAAACCAACTTGCTTAATCTATTTGAAAACCTTCGGAGGAAGTTAATCGGATGAAACTTACTAAATCACAAAAACTCATGGCGTTGTTTGGAGGCTTGTTTATATTATCCTCATGCACCGCAAGTTTTTGTTCACCTCAAGACATCAGTCGCGTGATGTACGCTTATGAAAGTGGCAACACCAGTGAAGATCCAAATCTTTTCATTGCTAACCCCGGTTTACAAGGCATCATCGATGAGGCTGAATCGAATGGATTTGATACACCTTCCGACGCATTTTGGTTAGCCTTAGATACCAAAGTTCTTGAAGCTGCAACTGCAGCCGCTAATGCGAACAACGAAACAAATTTAGATGAACAAAACATCCTCACAAACTATGGTTATGTTAAATTTTTAGGAACCAACTCGATCTTATGGGGTAATTTTAATCGCTGGGTTAACGAAATCAAACTCGACCTACCACTCAGTGAAACCCCCAACCTTGATTTCACCAATTTATATAAAACCACGATTGATCAATTTGCTTCTCAATATCGGTCTTGCATTACCACAACTACCGGGAACTATGGACCTAATGGTGAATACTTATTTGAAGGCAAAACCTGGGCAGAAGCCTTTAATCGGGGTTTAATTGAGGGTTTGTTTGTTTATCCCGTTGCTTTCTTGGTGGAGTTTTTCAATAATCTTTTTGTCTCCGACATATCTGGTTTAAGTCAAGTGCTAGCAATTCTTTTCACCACCGTGATTGTTAGAGGGTTAATGATTGCTGTGACTTTTAAATCAACTCTAGCCTCTCAAAAAATGAGTTTGCTCCAACCAGAAATTGCTAAATTACAAAATAAATATCCCAACGCCAATACGAATCAATATGAAAAACAAAGAATGGCGCAAGAGCAATGGGCAATTTATCAAAAACATGGTGTAAACCCATTTAACCAAATCTTGATTGCCTTTGTTCAATTTCCTGTTTTTATCGCAGTTTGGGGTGCAATGACAGGGTCTGCAGTCCTTGCTACAGGAAGTTTTCTTGGTTTAAATCTTTCTTCACCCTTAGGTGGAGTCATCACATCAACTTGGTTCCAAGGACCTTGGTGGACTGCCACTGTTATTTTTGTCCTGATGACACTGGCACAATTCATTGCGATGAAATTACCAATGTGGTTCCAAAAATCAGCGCAAAAGAAAGTCGCACATACGGTTAAAAGTAGCGCCGCTCAACAATCCCAATCTCAAGCGAATATGGTTAGTAATGTGATGTTTATTATGATCATTGTGATGGGTTTCTCTTTACCAAGCGCCATGGGAATTTATTGGTTTATTGGTGCGATTATTTCCTTGGCACAAACGCTATTAACCCGTCAACTTATCGGAGGTAAAAGATGAAAACTTACACCACCAAAACCCTAGAAGATGCATTAGCTCAAGCAGAAAAAGAACTCAATATTCCCGCTAACGATTTATCTTATAAAATTGTTGAAGAAAAAGCGGGTTTATTTTCTCGAAAGTTGGTAGTTGAAGTTTACGAAGTATCTGACGCTATCGCTTTTGCAGAAGCCTATCTTGTTAAAGCTATCTCGCAATTCGGCATTGAAGTCAAAACCAAAACCGAACTTAAAGATGACATCATCAACATTACATTAGACACCTCTAGAAATCCCATTTTGATTGGTAAAAACGGTATTACGTTACAAGCATTAAATGAGCTTGTACGACTAGCAACCTCGAGTAAATTTAAAAAAAGATTCCGAATTTTACTCGACATCAATGATTATAAGGAAGCAAAATATGACAAGGTTGTATCGATTGCAAAACGCCTGGCAAAAGATGTTGTCAGGACCAAACAAGATATCACCTTGGATCCAATGCCTGCGGATGAAAGACGAATGGTGCATAATGCACTTACCGGCATGCCTAATATTAAAACAGAAAGTGTGGGCGAAGGAGCCCATCGTGCCATTTGCATACGCTATATCGCATAAACACAGCCCGAAAGGGCTTTTTTAATCCATGAACCTATTTACGGATACCATTGTTGCCCTCGCTACGCCACCAACCAAAAGTGCCTTGGCAATTATTCGCCTTTCTGGACCACAAGCATTTTCAATTTTTTCAAGCATCTTTTCCAAGGATTTAAACCTAGAAAAAGAAAGAGGCGTCCACTTAGGCACGATTACCAATGAAGGCGAAATGATTGATCAGGCGATTGTAATTCAATATATTGAACCGAAAAGTTTTACGGGTGAAAATTTATTGGAAATCATTATTCATGGTTCGCCACTCATCGCGCAACAACTCATTGAGGTTTTGATTACTAAAGGTGCTAGGAGCGCTAATCCCGGAGAATTTTCATCTCGAGCCTATCTTAATCAAAAAATGGATTTAGTCCAAGCAGAAGCCATTCATGATGTGATTCAAGCAACCACCATCGAAGCCAAACGCTTATCATTGTTGTCTTTAACAGGTAAAACAAGTGAAAAACTAAATCCAATTAGAGAAAGAATCGCTGACATCTTGTCATTAATTGAAGTCAACATTGATTATCCGGAATACCAAGACATTGAACAGGCGAGTAAAGAAAAAATCATCATCGACTGTACAGAA
>JBEDAR010000006.1:0-3023 GCA_041177725.1 Bacillota bacterium
GAATAATTACTTCGCCGTTGGCAAACTGGGTGCCATAAAAAGCACTATCTTCAATTAATTTTAAGCCTTCATTAAGTTGGAAGTTTGCTGGCAAGATTGTGTTTTGGAAAGCATAGGTGGCAATGATCTCAATTGCCGGATCAATTACCACTTCTTCTGGGGTTAAGTCGTTATTGGGATCGTAATGAAAGAGCACGTTGCCTAATTGTTTAAATCCTTGAGCATCATAAGGAATCACACTCATGATTTCTGTGGGTAATGAGTTATTCGTTTGAACTAAGAAATCGACATCCACTGAAAAGTTATTGTCAATATCCATGAGACCACTTGTAATCAGACTGTTGTAATTACTGGAAAAAGAGTTACCAAAGAAGGAAACATTATCAATCGTTGTACTTTGATTGATGTTAAATGTTAAATTCCATTGATAGAATGAGCTACCCATAAAATATTCAATGTCGTTAAAGTCAAAGGATTCAAAATCAACCCAACCATACATGACGTTATTACCAAGCACTTTGACGCCATCTGGTACAGAAACAACCATCCCGTTTAACGAACTAGAAACATCAAGTCTCAATAAGTAATTTTTAAGAACAATATAAGGTTTGATCGCTTGATACCAGGGGGAATTAATGACTTCAATTGAGAGTGCGTTTTGACTGATATTGTAAATGACACTGGTTCCTGCAAACGTAACAGTTTCCAATATGCTAGAACCAATCGCATAAGCATCGATAAATTGAATTGAATCAGGGAAACTCAAATCGACGACTTGTGAGTTTTGGGTAAATCCGTATGGTATTTCGAGATAACCTTCACCCATGGTGATGGATTGAATCGCCGAAAACGCAAACATTTCCCCTTCAATCGTGTAATCGTTGGCGATTGGATTGGGTTCAAAAATAACATCCTCAGCCACCAC
Organism: Bacillota bacterium; assembly: GCA_041177725.1. GTDB lineage: Bacteria > Bacillota_I > Bacilli_A > RFN20 > CAG-826 > UBA970. The sequence continues at coordinate 926 of JBEDAR010000006.1, forward strand.
ATAAGAGAACGCTGCATATTCTACATTGGCAATTGCTCCAAAAGTAATATCCCCTTGAATGGTCGCTTCATAAAAGGCTCGGTCATCGAGATATAAACCATCGCCAAATTCGATTCCACTTTGAATGGTAACGCCTCTAAAGGCTTCTTCACCGAGATAGCGTAAATCATTGGGAAGGGTTAAAGACGATTTTGAGACTGGGCTTGGCGCATTAAAAACATTATTAGCAATTATCTTCACGTCATTTGGAATCACTAATGGTTGATTATCCCCTCTAGCACCTTTGTAATAGACTAGGATTGGTCCAACCGTCACAAAATCACCCACGGCGTTTTGTACAAATGCTAGACCACTTGGATCTTCACCAAAGAGGTTTTCACCGATTATTCGCAATTGGCTATTCGCGCCAAACGTGACATTGATACTCGTTGAGTTTTGAAAGGCTTTTTGTTGAATGGCCGTAACGGAAGCGGGAATATGGAGTGACGTAAGTGTGGTAATATTTGCAAACGCTTCATATTCTATCGTAGTTAAACCTTCAGGAAGTGTTACCGCGATCAGTTCTGTGTTGGCAAAAGTTTCAGAGCCAAGATAAGCAAGTTTTGCAGGGGTAGCAAAGGTTATGGTTGATAAAGTGGACCCCTCGAATGCTTGGTTACCAATATATGTCACAGTGGCGGGAAGGTGAAAAGAAGTCAATTGCGTATTTCTAAATACCGAACTACGGATATATCGTAAAGATGGGTTGTTGGCAAAATGAACCGCTTCTAAAGTTGACTCTTGAAATGCCCCATAATCAATTTGAATTAATGAGGATGGTAAATAAACATTTTTGATGGAGCTATTGGCAAAAGCACGCTCTCTGATGTATTGAATATTTTCTGGAATGATGACGTTCTCAATATAGTCAATATTTTCAAACACACCTTCACCAATGGCCACTACTGGTACCCCTGAATAACGAGCAGGTAAGACCAGGGTGCTAATCGTTTCTTCGGGAGTGAAATCTTCAATTGAGGACAAAACGTAACCTAGAACTTTACCGTCTCGTTCAAATGAATCGAAGCGCATTTTTGCAAGTGGCACCATGTAGTCGTATTGCGCTAAAACGGTCATATCACCGGTGACGACATAACTTTCATTTAAGGTAGTGCAACTCACTTCAAAACCATCAAAGTTACAATTGGTGATCCAATTTAAAAACTGATAGCCATCAGCTAAAAATGGTACGGCTTCAGGATTAGACCAATTGCTACCCGCAGGCACTTGAATTGGGGCAATCGGTGTCCCGCCTTGGGTGTCAAAGTAAATCGTGACTAAACCAGCTAGCGAAATCCAATCAGCGAAGAAAACAATGTCTTGCGTTACAACAAAAGTGTTGTCTTCAACTGGGGTAAAGGTGACACCATTAATCCATTGAACAAAATCATATCCTTCACGATCAGGAGGCGTCAGTAAGGTAATGGTGGTGTTAGGGGCGACATAAACACTATCGATCAAGCCAAATCCTTCTGAAAAATAACTCACACTCAAAACATCGACACCGATCAATGACCATTTTGCATAAAGTAAATAATCTTCAAAAACTTCTAATGTTTCAGTAACAGGAATCGTTAAGGCAACATCTTCAAACCATCCTTGGAACACCGCACCAACCTTCGTAGGAATCGGTAATCGAACCTCATCACCATAGGCAACGGTTTCAGATTCAATGTCATTACCTCCATTGGTGTCATACACAATCGTATATTCGATTTGTTCAAAGACGGCTCGTACCGTGGTATTACTATTAAACACGGTGTTAGAGGTGACAACATCGGTGCCCTTTAACCAATGCTCAAAGTCATAACCTTGTTTGGATGTTGTAGGAATGCTGGATAACTTACCACCACCTGGTAAAGTTACCATTTCAACAGGGGTGCCTCCCGCTGTATCAAAGGCGACGGCTACTGTGGCTGGGGTTGCTAATGGTCCGATAAGACTAATTAAAAATGCAACCAGTGAGATTGCAAAACCATATATAAAAGGGTTTTTTTTGTTTAGAAAATTCATATTTTCCTCCCAATATTATTATAGTGATTATTGAATTGAATTCCAT
>JBEDAR010000007.1:0-20561 GCA_041177725.1 Bacillota bacterium
TTGTTCGTCAACACCTATCATTATTTTCTTGGTTAAGAAGGCGTCGATTCATGACGATAACCTCAACTTTTCCAAGTACAACCGCAGCCGCTACGAACGCCTTTCTTTCTGGTCAATATCCGAATGAAATTGGTTGGTTGGGGTGGGCGCAATACTTTTCCGAATACGATAAAATCCTAGAATTATTCACGGGTAAAGATTCGCTGCTTCAACAACCAGCACTTGCCGCTACAGAAGTTCAAAAAACCATTCAATATCAATCTATTTTTCAACGTCTTAAGCAATATCAACCACAGCTAACCATTCACGAGGTTTGGCCCGACGTACGTCCTGGAGGCTTTAAAACGATTGATGCTTGGTTTCAACAGTTAAGAAACATTGGTCAAAAATCCGAACCCAGCTTTACATATGGATATTGGCTAGACCCAGATAAAGCGATTCACCAACAAGGAACCAAACCCAAAACCATTCGCATAATCATCGATGACATTCAAAGTCGATTAAAAGGTTTAGCTCAACAAAATCCCGACACAACTTATATCGTCTTTGCCGATCATGGATTGGTGAATGTGACGTTTTTAAGTATTCAAGAACATGATGATTTGTTTCAATTGTTGAAACGTAGTTTTTCATTAGAACCACGAGCAGCAACGTTTTTTGTTAAAGATCATCAAGCGAAGCTTTTTGCCGAACGGTTTCACCATTATTATGGCAAGCATTTCTTGTTACTGACCAAGAAAGAAGTCAAAGAGCAACACCTCTATGGATTAGGACAAAATCATCCACGTTTCGATGACTTTATCGGTGATTTTGTTGCAATTGCCCACGATCGGTTTGCGTTTACCCACGGAACCAAGGATGACAAAATGCCGCTAACAATGAAAGCCCATCATGCAGGGATGACAAAAGCAGAAATGATGATTGATGTGATGGTATTGAATCGTTAGAACTTTTCTTCAGACTGAGAATCGATTTGATTATTACCTGTAAATTGAGCATTATAAAGTTCGGCGTAGAAACCTTTTTGTTTTAATAATGTTTCATGGTTTCCAGTTTCAACGATGGCACCATTTTTCATCACGAGAATAAGTTTTGCACTCTTAATCGTGGAAAGACGATGAGCGATGACAAACGATGTTCGCCCTTTCATCAATGAGGTCATTGCGGATTGAATCGAGGCTTCGGTTCTAGTATCAACACTACTAGTAGCCTCATCTAAAATTAGCATTTTTGGTTGAATTAAAATCGCTCTGGCGATGGTTAATAATTGACGTTGACCTTGAGAAATATTAGTACCATCTTCGTTTAGCATGAAGTCGTAACCACCCGGTAATGTTGAAATAAAGAAGTGAGCAAGTGCAGCTTTGGCCGCTTTTTCCACTTCTTCATCTGTTGCAGATTGTTTGCCGTAGCGGATATTGTCACGAATGGATCCTTTGAATAACCAGGTATCTTGAAGGACCATACCAAAGGCTGTTCTTAAGGCTGGATAACTATATTCCTTTAAGTTTTTACCATCCAATAAAATTTCACCTTGTTGGATTTCATAGAAGCGCATCATTAAGTTCACGAGCGTGGTTTTACCAGCCCCAGTAGGACCAACGATGGCAATGGTATCACCTTGATTGACCTGAAGATTTAAATTCGTAAATAAAGGTTGTTCAGGTTTATAGGCAAATGCCACTTGTTTAAATTCAATCTTGCCTTTGATATTCGCGTTTGATTGAATCGCATTTTGAGCCGGCGTGGGAAGTTCGGGTTCATCCATGATTTTATAGATACGTTCTGCGGCAGCAATCGAGGATTGAATAATATTAGAGATTTGTCCAAGCATTTGGAATGGACGTTGAAATAACGAAACCAAGATAAAGAACGCCACCATGTTACCGATGTTATCAATCAAGCCACCAACAACCGCAATCCCAACGAATCCAAGGTTATTAACAAAGTTAATCGCTGGAAAAATAATTCCAGAAAAAAATTGAGACATGCGATCTGCTTTTGCCAAGTCTTCATTGATATTGGTAAACTTTTCAACCGTTTCTTTTTCTTTGTTGAATAATTTAACAATTCGATAACCAGAATAATTTTCTTCAATGAGTCCGTTTAACATTCCTAATTTTGCATAATAAGCTTTAAATCTTTTTTGGGAATTTTTCGCAATAAAAATCGTGACAAACAACGAAATCGGTAAGATAGCGAGAGCGACCAGTGTCAATTGCCAACTCGTCACAAACATCATGATCAACGTCCCTACAAACATGAATAATGAACTTAAGACCGAACTCAAAATGCCTTGCAGCGAACGAGAGACACTATCGACATCGTTGGTACCTTTGGAAAGAATCTCACCATAGGTTTGACGGTCAAAGAACGCTAATGGCAATCGGTCCATTTTCGCTTGGAACGACTGGCGAATTTTATACGAATAGCGGTTTGAGATTGGAATCAATAAGAATTCTGATAACCAAGTAAAGAAGTGAGAAAAGAAATAGAAACCCACAATGATGCCAAATCGCATTAAAATATCAGACCAGCGTAACGCAAGCAAACCATTTACTTCATCAAAAAAGATGGCGGGATTGGCAATGATATCGTTTAAGATATCGCGAATATACAAGGGTGATAGTAAGGTGAAAACAACGGAAATGGTAATGATGATGGCAACAAAAATTAACGCAGCTTGATAAGGTTTAAAGTCACTAACTAAACGGCGAAGTGTGCCCTTAAAGTTCTTCGGTTTTTCGTTTTCGGTGAGTCCGCCCATGCGGCCATATCTTGGTCCTGCCATTAGGTTTGACTCCCTTCTAAACTCATATCATTTTTGGTGAGTGCCAAAGTCTTTTCTACTTCTTCAGGATCTAATTGAGAGTAAACAATTTCCTTATAAATTTCACACGAGGTAAGCAAAGCTTGATGTTTACCTTGACCGACAATTTGACCTTCATGCAAGACCACAATGTGATCTGCATCAATAATGGTACTGACGCGTTGCGCCACAATAATCACCGTGGCAGAATCGGTATAACTCTTTAAACGATTCCTTAAGCGAATATCGGTTTTGTAGTCTAAAGCTGAAAAAGCATCATCAAACACATAAATTTCCGGTTTCTTTACCAAAGCACGGGCAATGGATAAGCGTTGTTTTTGGCCACCGGAAAAGTTTTTCCCGGTTTGTGATACTTGTACATTTAATTGCTCTGGATATTTTTTGATAAAATGATCGGCTTGTGCCACTTCTAAGGCTTGCCAAATTTCTTCATCGGTTGCGTTAGGTTTACCAAAGGTAAGATTTTGTTTAACAGAACCAGTGAATAGTAATGCCTGTTGCGGCACAAATCCAATTTTGTTTCTTAAATCCGTTTGTTTCATTTCTCTGACGTCCACTTCATCAATCAAAACAGCGCCCGCAGAGACATCAAAAAACCGTGGAATCAAATTGATAATCGAGGACTTACCACTGCCAGTGGAACCAATAATTGCAGTCACTTGTTTTGGTTTGGCGGTAAACGAAATATTTCTTAAAGTTGGTTGTTGAGCATCTTTAAATTGGAACACCACGTCTTTAAATTCAACCTTGCCCGTGGTCATCTTGGTAGTTTTGGGTTTCACAGGATCCAAAATCGATGAATGGGTATCTAGAACTTCATTGATACGTTTAGCAGACGCTCTCGCTCTGGGAAGCATGATTAAAATCGCCGCAAGCATCAATAAAGAAAACATCAGTGTGCTCGAATATTGTGCGGTAGATAGAATGTCTCCGAAGGCTACATTCACATCACCAAGCACTAACGCTTGGCCATCAAATGTGGCAAACCCGACAAAGAAAATTGATAAATAGGTTAGGTCAAAAATTAAAGATACAAAAGGGTTTAAGTAGGACATAGTTCGACTTACAGTCATATTCGTTTGGGTTAAATCTTCGTTTGCATCGGCAAAGCGTTTAGCCTCTTTCTTTTCTTGATTAAACGCCCTTACGACACGTACACCGGTTAAATTTTCTCTTAAAACCAGGGTTAACTGATCGAGCTTCTTCTGAACTTTTTCAAAGAGAGGAGAGGCAATCTTAAAGGTGATAGCGATAGCGATAAAAATAACTGGCACAGAAACGGCAAAGACAAAGACAAGCAATGGGTTCGTACCAAGTGTTAAGGTAATGGCAGTTACTAATGTTACCGGTGTTGTAATAATGATTCTTAAACCAAAGAGGAAAATACCTTGAATTTGTTGAACATCGTTGGTGGTTCTGGTGATTAAACTAGAGGTCCCAAACTTTTCAAATTCACTTAACGATAATTGATTCACTTTTTGGAAGACTGCATTGCGAACATTTTTCGCAAAACCCGTTGCAATCGATGAGTTAAGTAAGGCATTACCTATGGCAAGAGCAATAACGCCCAAAGATAGAGCCAACATCCATAGCCCCGTCACGAGAATGTCGCTCGTTGGTTCATCTGCTAAAACAAGATTGGTTATCAATCCAACATTCCGAGGAATTTGTAATTGCAGGAACGCCATCGCTGCAAAACCTAAGGAAATCAGGATAAGACGTTTCCAAAGTGGCAAAACAAATCTAAATATTTTAATCATAACTTATACCAATATACGCTTCTTTTTTTAAAATTAAAGCGATTTGAGTTTTGCAACTTCAGCAGGGGTGAGCTCACGGAATTCTCCCTCTTTTAATTTACCAATCGTTAATTCTCCTACCGCTTCACGATGTAAATGAATCACCTGATATCCAAATTTAGAAAACATTCTCTTAACTTGATGGAACTTACCTTCGTAAATGGTTAATGCAACTTGATGATTGTTCTCTAATAAAACCAGTTCGGCAGCTTTGACCATTTCTTTTTCACCCAAGGAAAAACCTGCTTTGAAAACAGGAATCAGTTTTTTATCTATGGGTTGATCGAGGGTGACATGGTAAGTTTTACCGACATCATGCTTTGGCGAGGTTAAGTGATGCGTTAGTTGTCCGTTGTCGGTAAAAATCAGTAAACCTGTCGTATCTTTATCTAACCTACCAACCAAATGGAGATCGCGATGTTCATAACCTTGAATCAAACTAAACGCGGTTGGATCTTTTCGATCTTCCCTTGCAGAGACATAACCTTTTGGTTTGTTTAACATTAGATAAACATATTCTTGATAGACAACAGGGGATTCGTCTACCAACACTTCATCACGTTCAGGATTTACGTCATAACCACTATCCTGTATCAGTTCGTTGTTGACCAAAACCACCCCTAGTTTGATCAGGTTTTTTACTTCACTTCTAGTTCCAACGCCGGCATTGGCAAGAAACTTATCGAGTCTCATATCGTTGATTTAACCAAAAACTAATCCCGGTGCCGATCACCAACGTTCCAAGCGATAGCAACATCATCCACACACTTAGATTTGAGTAAACTGATACGATTTTATAGTTGAAAAAAACAGCACCAATCGAACCGACAATAAAGCCATAGATGGCCAGATTGACCAGCTCTTTATACCGTTTAAATAAGAAAGACATGACAACACTAATCACAAAAAATCCAATTAGTCCACCCGTTCCCAATAAAGCAAAATTCATAACCTCAGGAACAAGCCCTTCGAAGTTGAATAGATTTTCAATCAAACGTTGTAAGCTGTTTAACACGGGTTCATAGAATCCAATCGTTAGTAATAACATTGATCCAGAAATACCGGGAATGACAAACGCAGACACCCCTAAAAATCCAACCACAATCAAGATTAATTTTGGAAAGAATGCCTCACCTTCAAGGATGACGCTTGCATCTAATTCACCAATAACGGAAAAAACACCCAAAAGCAAGGCAATTAAAGCTGGTATTGATAGATACATCCAATGATTGAAGGAAAGGTTCTTAGGTAATGTTTTTCTTAAGATTGGAAGGCTGCCTACAATTAAACCCGCAAAAAGGGCAACCGTGGGCAAAGGTGCATACTCAAGAGCAAATCCCATCGGAAACGTAAGCGCACCGATGGCGATGACAATTCCTAAACCAGTGGGAACAAGGACACTGGCAGAATGCCAGAAGTCTTTTTTGATTTGAACAATTGCTTCAATCAAACGATCATAGATGCCAAGCATAAACGCGATGGTGCCACCGGAAATGCCGGGGATAATTGCCGCAGTTCCAATCGCTAAACCCTTTAAAAACAAGGAGATAAAATTTACATTCAATTTCTTCATTTCTTTTCAAGTATAGCACTCGTGATAAGATAGGTATGCAAGGAAAATTGAGTTGTGAAATTGATTGTCGGATTAGGAAATCCAGGAAAAGAATATGCCAGCACACGCCACAACATGGGTTATATGGTGATTGATGCTTTGGCAAAAAAATGGAATCTTTTTCCTTTCAAAACTAATTTTCAAGGTGAATATGTATCCCATACGACCCAGCAAGCGATTTTATTAAAACCCACAACGTTTATGAATTTAAGTGGACAAGCGGTCATCGCCCTTGCACAATTTTACAAAATTACACCACAAGAAATGGTGATTATCTATGATGATTTAGCTTTGGAACCAGGCAAAATTAGATTAAGAATGACAGGTTCAAGTGGTTCTCATAACGGTATGCAACATATTATCGACACCTTTGGTACTCAAGAAATTAAAAGGATTCGTATTGGTATTGGCGCGGTTCCTGTAGAACAAAAAGGCAAAGACTATGTTTTAGGAATCCCTTCTAAAGAAGATCAAAAGAAATTGAATCAGGCTATTCAAGATGCGACGTCTGCGATTGAGGTATACCTCAAAACCAATTTTTCCCAAGCGATGAATCAATTTAATCGAGGTGATAGCGACTGAAATCCTTGTTTAAGGCGATTCAAGAAACCAAGATTACCACCCCCCTCTTGTCGAAAAAGGGCCTTTTTCATTTGGACGACACCATCGGGATAGCGTTGACAGTTGCTGCAGCATATTTAGAAAAACCACAAAGTATAAACATTGTCACGTCCAATCTTTACAATGCTCAAAAAGTTTATGATCTCTTAACTGGTTTCATTGGTGAAACGTCTTGTCTATTTTATCCAGTGGATGAATTATTAAGGGCTAATACCATCGCCAACAACAAAGAAATGCTCGCCCAACGTCTATACGTCATGAGCCAGTTACTCACCAACAAACCTTTTGTATTAATTACGCATACTGCGAGCGTGCTGAAGTATTTACCGAACCCTCAATACATCGAAAGTTTAAAACTAAGCCTTAAACCCGGAGATAGTCATTCCCTTCAACATCTCAAGAAACTGCTCATAGCAGCCGGTTATCAACGCGTCAATAAAATCGATGCTTCACTACAATTTGCCATTCGTGGTGATATTTTAGATATCGCTTCTGTGAATTTACCACATCCCGTTCGTATCGAATTTTTTGGTGAAGAAATTGAAAGTATTCGATATTTTGACATTGCTAATCAAACATCTTTTGAACAAATCCACCAAGTCGAGATCCTTCCTGCGAGTGATATTTTATTTACTCCAGAAGAGAGAGCTGATCTAGAAAACAAGGTTCTTACACAACTTGCAAGCGATTTAAAACTCATTGGTCCGGAGCAATATTCATCGTTAGAAACGCTTACCTTGAGTGATTTGCAAGCGATTCAACAGCATCAAATCACCCCCCAGCATTATCGATATTTAGCTTTTGCCCAAACGCAACACTACTCGATTTTAGATTATCAACCTAATGCCGTTACCTTGATTGCCAATCAAGATCAGGTTGAAAGTACCGCTAAATTATTAATCGAAGAAGGTTGGTCTTATTTTCAAGAACTCTCGATTGCGGGTCGTCAATTATCCCATCTACAAATGTATCGACCGTTAGAAAGAGTCCTCAGTACAACTAAGCAAATTTACAACAAGGAATTTGTTACTCAATCAGGATTTCACCTTTCCATCAGACCCATTGCCATCGGCACTGGTCAAAGTAGTGCATTACAATCAACATTAAAATCAGCAATATCCCTTTATCCTCATGTTTTATTTGCGGTGAGTACCCAATCACAACTCGACCAACTCACCACCCAACTTCAAGAATTAAAGCAAACATTTACACTCATCGAAGGATTACAAATCCCTAACCAAAACATTGCCATCACCTTGTTAAATCTTGAGGAGGGTTTTGACATACCGGATTTCAAATTTGCATGTATCACGAGCAAAGAACTCTTTGGTTATCGTCAGAAAACATCTAAATACTTTTCTCGCTATAAAGAAGCAACCATTCTTAGTTCTCATGAAGATTTAGTCATAGGTGATTATGTGGTTCATGAATACTCAGGTATTGGGCAATATGTAGGTGTTAAAACCATCGAAATTGACGGACTTCATAAGGATTATTTACACATTCAGTATGCCGGAACGGATGTGCTATATGTTCCCCTCTCTCAATTTAAATTGGTGAGAAAGTTTTCTGGAAAAGAGGGAGCGATACCCAAACTCCATCGATTACAATCCAAAGAATGGGAAAGCACCAAAAAGCGAATTAAAGAAAGAGTCGATGATTTAGCAGAACGTTTGGTTGTGTTATATAAAAATCGCGCTGTTTCAAAAGGCTTTGCCTTTCCTTCCGACGATGAGCTTCAAGGACAATTTGAAAGATTATTTCCCTATGAACTAACCCCAGACCAACAACGATCTCTAAATGAGATTAAGGCTGATATGGAAAAACCATTCCCCATGGACCGTCTATTATGCGGGGATGTTGGCTTTGGGAAAACCGAAGTGGCTTTTCGAGCCGCATTTAAAGCGATCAACGCGCATAAACAAGTGGCGATTCTATGTCCAACCACCCTCTTAGCAAGACAACATTACGAACGGGCGATTGATCGTTTTGCAACTTTCGGAATCAATATTGCCATCTTTTCAAGGTTAATTCCCGAAGCAAAACAAAAAGAATATATTAAACAAATTAAAGCTGGCCATATTCAACTTGTAATTGGTACCCATCGCTTATTAAGTAAAGAAATTATCTTTAAAGATTTAGGTTTATTAATCGTGGATGAAGAACAACGTTTTGGTGTTGAGCAAAAAGAAAACATTAAAGAATTAAAGACGAATGTTGATGTCTTAACACTTAGTGCCACACCGATTCCTCGCACCCTGCAAATTTCGCTTTTAGGCATTCGCCAACTATCACAAATTAACACTTCTCCGCTCAATCGCGTTCCCATTCAAACCTATGTCATGCGTCACGACCCCCTCATCATCAAGGAATTAATCGAACGAGAACTCGCTCGCGATGGTCAAGTTTATTACCTTCATAATCGCGTAGAGGACATTGGTTTTGTTGCTTCTCAATTAAATACCAAAATTAAAGGCAGTCGCGTTGGGATTGTCCATGGACAAATGGAAAAAAACGACATTGAGGATGTGATGGTCGATTTCTATAATGGCAACATTAACCTTTTAGTTTGTACATCGATCATCGAAAATGGCATTGATGTAGCGAACGCAAATTTAATCATCATCGAACAAGCAGCAAACTTTGGTTTATCCCAGTTGTATCAAATCAAAGGAAGAGTGGGTCGAGGTAATCGCATCGCCTATGCATATTTACTCTACGAAGAAGCAGAACGGCTTAATGAACAAGCGGCCAAGCGCTTAAAAGCAATTCAAGAATTTACAGAATTGGGAAGTGGCTATAAAATTGCCCAACGAGACTTAATGATTCGTGGCGCTGGCGATATTTTAGGACCAGAGCAAGCGGGATTTATTGATACTGTTGGACTTGATATGTACTTACAATTATTAAATGAGGCGATTGAGGAAAAGAAAACGGGCATCGTGAAACCCCCAATCACACCGCCACCATCTCTGATGATCGATGCATATATTCCTGAAACGTATGCTAAAACAGAAGATAAAGTAGAGTTATATCAATCGATTGAATCTGCTGAAGATTTCGACGAACTTCAAACCATTGAAAGTTACATCCGTGATTTATACGGACGCCTACCAGATCAAGTTCAGAATTTACTCAAGAAAAGACATTTTGATTTATTAACCAAACACCCCGCGGTAGGTTCTTGGCAAGAAACCAAAGCATATATTGATGTTTTTTGTAGTGAAGCTTTCACCAATCTCAACAAGTCGGGAACGTTATTATTTCAGCAGATTCAACAACATGTGCACGCTCTAAAAGTGAATTATGCAAACCGAATCCTTCGTATACGCTTAAATAAAACCGGTGATTGGTTTGCGATGTTAATGGATTTAATCAGAGGAATTGTACAAACTTACGATAATCTCACCAAAAAGGATTAAACTTAACCCATGAGACTCGATTTATATTTAAAACAAATTGGTGTGTTAAAACGAAGATCTTTATCCAAAGAAACCATTGAAAAAAATCGCGTTCGCGTCAATGACCAAATCACCAAACCCAGTTATGAAGTGAAACCGCAAGATGTGATTGATATTTATTTTAAGGACCACACAATTAAAATTCGCGTTTTAAACCCCATTCAAAATTATGAAACCATCCCTCAACCAAAACCTTCTCGATAAAAACAAAACCTACATTGTTGCAGTGTCTTTTGGACCAGACTCCATGGCCCTTCTCCATCTTTTACAACAAGCGGGTTTTAAGGTTGAAGTGGCCCACGTTAACTACCATCTAAGAAAAGAAAGTGATCTTGAACAATCGCGGCTTGAGCAGTATTGTCTTGAACACGATCTCCCTATGCATGTCTTAAATGTTTCATCGATGCCCAAAGGCAATCTCCAAGCTCAAGCAAGAACGATTCGTTATGATTTTTTTAAAGAACTCGCAACAACCTTGCCTGCAGAAGGAATTTTAACCGCCCACCACCAGGATGACGATTTAGAAACTGCGATAATGCAAAGTCAACGTTCGCCGTTGTATGAATACTTTGGTATTCGACCGATTGGGTCTTGGGAGGGCATCAGTATCTATCGACCTCTACTTGATGTAACCAAGCAAGCATTAATGGACTACTGTCTTGAGAAACAAATTCCTTACGCGATTGATCAAAGTAATGCCAAACTCATTTATCAACGCAATCGTATTCGCGCGCAACTCAGCACGCTATCGCCCTCGGAAAAGAGGAAAAAACAGCTTGCATTTGAAAAAGAAAACAATCATCGACTTCAACGCATTCAATTCTTAAAACCCTTTATTTCTAAACGCGCGCTTGTCATCAAAACCTATTTAAATTGGGATCGATTATCGCAATTTTTATTTTGGATTTTATTTAACGAGTCTCAAAAACTTTACACTTCGATTACCGATTCATGGTTAAAAAAAATAGAGCAGATTCTCCGTTCAAAAAAACCCAATGTTGTGATTCCTTATTCAAAAGGTTGGCATCTTGAAAAAGCTTACGATCAAATTTGGTTTATCAATGATCAAGATGCCATGCCTTACTATTTTTTGAATCCCCGTGGCACCATCTCACTTCCACGTTTGAATATTCAACTTGATCACCTCAAACATCTTCCAGAAACGTTTATCCTTCGCAGTTGCCAACCGAATGACCTCCTTCACATTAAAAACTACGCAAAACCCTTTCGGCGGTTGGCGATTGATTGGAAAATGCCACTATTTTTAAGAAGAGTGTGGCCGGTGTTTACCACGCTAGAAGGTGAGGTTATTCTCCTTCCTCGATACCAAAAAAATCATGTTAATAAAGCGAATAATTGGTTAGAGATTTTAGAATAGAATATAATCATGTTACGAGGATATATCGTGTATAATTTTCTCTATATCCTCTATTGACCAAGGAGCAATCATGAATCGAAAACCAAATACGTTCATAAGTTATTTACTGCCATACATTATGATGGCCACTGCCGTCTTAGCCTTTGTATGGCTGGTATTTTTTTCTAATCCGGTGGGCACCGTTACCATTCCTGCCACCAATCTAGGCAACTTCTTACAAACGGCCGATATTAAAGAAATTACCACTACCGAAAGAGAAACGGTCACGATTATTTCTGGAAATTATCTCAGCGACGAAGGCAGCACGATTTATTTCACCGCAACCTTTGAAACTAGCAATACCTTCATTAAAGATGCGGTGGATGAAGCGCTCAGCACCAGATTGATTGATGAAAATGATCCCACACAAGGTTTCTTTTTTGCTCAAATTTGGAATACAAATAACGCTTTTGAAACCAATTGGTTTGATGCCTGGGGACCGACGATCTTTGTCGTGGGTGGTTCCGCCCTTGTGTTTTTATTTATCTTTTCAAGAATGAATGCCAGTGTGAATAACACCAACAATAAAGCCCTTGAATTTAACCGTTCAAGAGCCCGTCGAGAAGATAATTCAAAAATTAAATTTAGCGATGTTGCTGGTGCTGAAGAAGAAAAAGCTGAATTGGTTGAACTTGTTGAATACCTGAAGACCCCTGCCAAATTCACCAAATTAGGCGCAAAACTTCCGCGAGGCGTTTTATTAGTCGGCCCTCCAGGAACGGGTAAAACCTTACTTGCGAAAGCCGTCGCTGGTGAAGCCGGTGTTCCTTTCTTTTCCATCTCCGGTTCAGATTTTGTGGAAATGTTTGTCGGTGTTGGTGCCGGTCGTGTTCGCGACATGTTCCGTCAAGCTAAAAGAAATGCCCCATGCTTAATTTTTATTGATGAAATCGATGCCGTCGGCCGCCAACGTGGAGCTGGTATGGGTGGCGGTAACGATGAACGTGAACAAACCCTTAACCAACTCCTTGTTGAATTAGATGGTTTCTCTGATAACTCAGGCATTATTGTCATCGCTGCCACCAACCGAGAAGATGTTTTGGATCCAGCCTTACTGAGAGCGGGTCGATTTGATCGTCAGATTACGGTTAATCTCCCCGATCGAAAAGGGCGAGCGGCTATTTTTGCAGTTCACTCAAGAAATAAAAAGCTTGATCCGACGATTGAATTTGATAATTTAGCGAGAAGAACCGTTGGTTTCTCTGGCGCAGATATCGCTAACATCATGAACGAAGCTGCGATTCTTGCAGTGCGTGGAAATCGTGAAATGATTACGCTAAAGGATATTGATGAAGCCATTGATCGCCGCATTGCCGGCCCAGCAAAAAGTTCCCGCGGTTTATCAGAACACGAAAGAGAAGTGGTAGCTTATCACGAAGCCGGACACGCCATTATTGGTCTTAACTTAAAATTCTCCGATAAAGTTCAAAAAATTACCATCGTTCCTCGTGGAAGAACAGGTGGACATGTGATGATGACCCCAGAAGAAGATCGTTTCTTAATGACAAAAAACCAACTCGTTGCTAGAATCATTGGATACTTAGGGGGTCGTACATCGGAAGAAATTTTCTTCGGCGACGTTTCCACCGGCGCTCAAAACGATATCGAAGTGGCAACCCGCATTGCCCGCATGATGGTGACTGAATACGGGATGAGTTCGCTAGGACCGATTCAATATGAATCTAACACAGGATCTGTGTTTTTAGGTCGAGACTATAACTCAACGCAAAAGAATTTCTCAACACAAGTTGCGTTTGAAATTGATAAAGAAGTGAGAAAAATCATTGACGATGCTCACGAAGAAGCGAGACGAATCCTCACTGAAAAGAAGCAAGATTTGATTTTAATTGCCAAAACCCTGCTAGAAAAAGAAACCATTACTGCTGAAGAAATCTCTGCTGTTCTTGCCAACAAACCCGTTGAAGAAGAACCAAAAAAAACCCGAAAAAAGAAAGAAGATAAGGACGCATAATTATGGCGCTAACTGATCAAGAGATTGTCCGTAGAGAAAAACTACAAAAACTCATTGATAAAGGTATTGATCCGTTTGGACAAAAGTTTTTAACCACCCATCACTCCACCGACGTTAAAAAACTCGCCGAAGGTAAAACGCATGAAGCCTTAGAGTCTTTAGCTATTCAAACATCGGTTGCAGGTAGAATTGTGCTACTTCGTAATATGGGTAAAGCAAGTTTTATCACCCTTCAAGACAAACTTGGCACCATTCAAGCTTACATTCGTAAAGATGTGATAGGTGAAGCATCCTACAGTATCTTTGAACTTGCTGATTTAGGAGACATTGTTGGTGTTGAAGGAACGCTCATGCTTACCAAGACGGGTGAAATAACCGTGAAAGTTAAAACCTATACGCATCTTGTGAAAGCTTTAAGACCACTTCCGGAAAAATATCATGGATTAAGTGATGTGGAAGAACGTTATCGTCGCCGTTATGTTGATTTAATTGTCAATGAAGAAGCGCGAAAAGTTGCACTCATGAGACCAAAAATCATCCGTCTCATTCAACAACATATGGATGAACAAGGTTATGTTGAATTTGAAACCAGCATGCTTCAATCCACCCTTGGTGGCGCCTCTGCTCGTCCATTTGTGACACATCACAACGCTTTAGATCGAGACTTCTATTTACGAATTGCGACTGAACTCCCGTTAAAACGACTCCTTGTCGGTGGGTTAGAACGCGTGTACGAAATTGGTCGACTATTTAGAAATGAAGGCATTGATACACGCCACAACCCAGAGTTCACCACGATTGAAGCCTACCAAGCCTATGGCGATTTATCCGACATGCAAAACCTTGCTCAACATTTACTTTCAACCTTAGCGTTGAAGTTAACAGGAAGTTATGACGTGCCTTGGGGAGACAAAACCATTTCCCTAAAACCACCCTTTCGTTCCGTGCACATGGTGGACCTTATCAAAGAACACACCGGCATTGATTTCTTTAAACCGATGACATTTGAAAAAGCCAAAGCCCTTGCAGACCAACATCACATCCATTTAGAAAAACACGAAAACTCAGTTGGTTATGTGATCAATAAATTTTTCGAAACTCATTGTGAAAAAAAATTAATTCAGCCGACGTTTGTAACTGGTCACCCACTTGAAATTAGCCCGCTTGCAAAGAAAAGTAAAGACCCTCGATTTACCGAACGATTTGAACTGTTTATCGATGGTTCTGAATATGCGAATGCTTTTACAGAATTAAATAACCCAATTGATCAAGAAGAACGTTTCCAAGCCCAACTTGCTGCCAAAGCCAGAGGGGATAATGAAGCTTCTGAAAATGATATTGATTTCCTTGAAGCCTTACAATTTGGTATGCCACCAGCTGGTGGTATCGGTATCGGTATTGACAGACTGGTGATGTTACTCACCAATCAAAGTTCGATTCGCGAAGTGATTTTATTCCCAACGTTAAAAACCAAGTAACCATTTCCGGCAAAACCTCACTATTCATAGTTATGGAGACGATGATGAAGCACTTTTTCTTTACATCAAAGAGGGTGTCCCTTATACTCTTTACGTATAGCGTGAAGGCTATTCAAATACTCTCTGCTTCCAGTGAATGGGAGCCAGAATGTCCAGAGGGAGGTGCTTTATGAAAAAGTACGAAATCATGTACATTGTGCGTGATGGCTTAGACGAAGAAACCCGTAAAGCTGAAGTGGCTAAAGTCCACGCAGTTTTAACGTCCAATGGTGCGACAATCACCAACGTGAACGAATGGGGTTCTCGCGAACTTGCTTATGAAATTAAAGAGCAACGTAAAGGCTATTACGTCGTTGTGAAAGCAACGGCATCTGCGGAAGCGGTCAAAGAATTTGATCGTCTTGCCAAGATTAACAATGCATTATTACGGCATTTAATCATCGTTGATCCCGAACAATAAGGAAGGTTTAACTTATGATTAATCGCGCTGTTATCGTTGGTCGTTTAACCAAAAACCCAGAATTAAGAAAATCGGCTGCTGGCAATAGCTTTGCATCCTTCACAGTTGCTATTGATAACCGCACCAAACCTGGCGAACCTAAAACCGCTTCATTTATTAACTGCATTACCTTCGGTAATACAGCTGATAATTTAGCAAAATATACTCGCAAAGGAAGTTTAATTGGTGTTGAAGGTAGACTCCAACAACGAAATTATGAAACCAAAGATGGTCGCAAAGGCACCGCCTTAGAAATCATCGCAGATACGGTTCAATTCCTAGACTCTAAAGGATCAGGTCCAGGTGCGAACGCCGAAGCCAATCCCACCCCACAACTTGAAAAAGACGACAATAAAAATTTAGAAAGCATTGATATCGTCGACGACGATCTCCCCTTCTAAAGAAAGGAACTTCATCTATGGCATTTAAGAAAATGCGTCCAAAGAAGAAAGTTTGCTATTTCACCACCAATAACATCAAACATATTGATTACAAGGATGTGGAATTACTCAAACGCTTCATTACCCCAAATGGTAAGATCGCTCCACGCCGTGTCACCGGCACTAACGCTCGTTACCAACGCGAATTAGCGGTTGCGATTAAAAACGCTAGATTCATGGCGCTTATTCCATTCTTAATGGATTAATGAAAAGTCCCTCAGGGGACTTTTTTTCTAGAAATGTCGATGCAACTTGCATCGATTTTTCATATATAATTTTCTAAGGAATATGATTAAAATTTTATCTAGACTCAGGGCCACCACATTACTTGTTTTATTTTTTGAATTGTTATTGGTCGCCGGTCTGATTGTCTTTTATTACTATGACTTATTAGGAATTCAATCTATCTTAACTTATGCGGTTATTTTTGCCTTAGTCGCAGCGCTTTTTGTCTTCAACGTCGTTTATATGCTTTCATTTTTAGCAACGATTTTAAATAACCGGCAAAAGAAAGATTTAAAAACGGCCGACTTACTTGGTTCGGATATTCCAGAAGCCTATCGTTATGCTGGATTAGGCATTATCCTCCTTGATCAAGACGATCAAGTCATTTGGGTTAACGAAGTCATCCAAGATCTTCAACCCAATCTCGTTGAAACCAACATTCATGAATGGAAGAAAGAATTATCTCCTTTATTACAAGGTCTTAAACCCACGGTTCAACTTAAGCTATCTAGTAAAGTTTTTGAAGTTAAATTTTTAACAACATCTCGGATGTTTATTCTTAAAGACATCACCTCTTATGAAGATTTGTTGTTAATTAATCGTAATCAAAGCCCGGTAGTGGGTTATGTTGTTCTTGATAATTACGAAGAAAACGCTCCTGCATTTGATGAAAAGAGTGACTATATTTCTAAAATTCGCTCTTCGATTATTGCCTATTTTTCGGGTTTTGGATTTGTCATTCAACGGATTCGTAGTGACTCCTATTTCATTATTGGTCCCGTCGTCGCTTTTAACAAAATGAAGGAAGATAAGTATCGTATTGTAGAAACGGTTTTCGGCATTGATCGTCAAAAAGAAAGACAAATCACCATTTCGATTGGTATGGCATTAGGCACGAATGATGATTTTACAAAGTTAAATGGTAAGGCTGTTGAAGCGTTAGAACTTGCGGTGGCCCGTGGTGGCAACCAAGGCATTATTGATGAAGATAGCAAAAAACAATTCTTTGGTGGTTATCGTTTAAGTCAAGAAAATGAAATGAAGACTGCTCAACGCATTAAAGAACGTAATGATAAGATTCTTAGAAATATTCTTGAAGCCAAAAATGTATACATTGTTGGTCACTTAGATGCTGACATGGATGCACTTGGCTCTGCCTTAGGGGTTCGTGCGATTTGCGAACATCTGAAAATCCCCAGCCGCATTATTTTTGATTATGCATTCTCAGAAAAGAGAGCAAGACAAGCGGTTTCTGGTGAATTTTCTCCGGGTGAAAATAAACAAATATTCATTAAATCCGAAGATGCCATTGCCCAAGTGACAAGCCAAGATTTAATTGTGGTTGTCGACGTCAGTCGTCCTTCCCTGGTGATGGGAAACCAAATCTTGGATAAAGATATTCCCACGATTGTCATTGATCACCATAAACGCACCGATGAATTTATTGCCAAAGTTTCCATGGAACCCGTTATTGATACCTCAGCATCGAGCGCTACAGAATTGGTTGTTGACATCATTCTTCATAACAAATACTTTAAATCGTTTGAATTTAAGCTACCATCCCTCATTGCGACCATCATGTTATCGGGTATTTATTTAGATACAAACTTTTATAAATTAAAATCTGTTGGCCCCAGAACCTTTGATGCGTCACGCTTTTTAATTGAAAAAGGTGCAGATACCAACAAGGCACACGAACTCTTGAAAGAAGACTATAACGACTTGTTAATTATTAATCGCGTCACTTCCTCTGCAGAAAGTGTGCAAAGCGATATTCTCTTGGCCACGTTTAATGAAGATGAAATTATTCAAAACGAATCGGCACTGATTGCTAAGGTTGCCAACGCGATTATGGATATGCGTGGCATTAAAGCGGCAATCGTGATTGGCAAAGTTACGCCTTATGGTTATACTAAAGTCTCTTGCCGAAGTGATGGAACGATTAACGTGGCGATGCTCATGGAAAAAATAGGTGGTGGTGGTCATTACACGGCCGCAGGTTATGAAACCAAAGTCGTAGAACCCATCCAAGATGTGAAGAATAGGGTTTTAGAAACACTGAAAGAATATTTAACCCGAGCTAGAGAAATGCAAATCAAAGAAGGAAATTAATCATGAAAGTTATTTTATTGAAAGATGTTAAAAACCTTGGCAAAAAAGACCAAGAAATCGAAGTGGCAAATGGATATGCAGCAAATTATCTTTTTCCGAATAAGTTAGCCGTTGCCCTCACTGACCGAGGTAAAGAAATACGTGACGAACAACAAAAGCAATTAAAAGATATTGAAGATCAAAAAATTGCAGAAGCCCAAGAATTGGTGGGGAAACTAGCCTCGATTACGCTTGAATTTAAAGCGAAAATTGCTGGCGACGGGAGAATGATTGGCACCATTTCCACCAAACAAATTGTCGAAGAACTCAAATCCAAACACCAACTGACGATTGATAAACGTAAGTTTATTGATCACTTTTTAGTTAATGCGCTTGGTTTTACAAGACTTAAGATAGAATTACATAAAGGTGTCGTTGGCGTTGTGAACGTTCACGTCACAGAAAGTAAATAGGTCATGGCGAAACCTCTGCCACACAACATTGAAGCGGAAAAGATTGTCTTGGGGGCGATGATGACGAACTCATCGGCACTCGCACAATGTATCAACACGGTCACAGTTGATCATTTTTATGGACAATCAGCACCCAACCAATTAGTTTATCAAGCCATTCGTAACTTATTTGATAAGCGCTTACCCGTTGATATTCAAACCGTCCTCGAAGAATTAGGATTAATGAAAGAATCTGTTAATGCAGGTGGTATCGAATATTTAAAGGAACTTTTAGACGCTGTTATTTCTTTATCGAACCTAGATTTTTATTTGGTCATCTTACAAGATAATAAACTGCTAAGGGATTATTTATCGACCATCGATAAGATAAGACAAAATTACGAAACGGAAGAAATTGATGAAATCAATCAATTTTTAGCCCGGGCTGAAAATGAATTAAGGACCGTTGCTGAAAGACGTCGGATTGATAAATTTAAAACCGCCCTTGAAGTTTCTCAACGCGTTGAGGCTGAGTTAAAAGTCTTCCAAAGAGCCGATGGTTTAACTGGTATTGATGTTGGATATAAAAAACTTAATGACTATACCCACGGTTTGCAAAAAGGTGAAATGACCATTATTGCCGCTCGTCCCTCCGTTGGTAAAACCGCTTTTGCTCTTAACTTAGCCTATAACGCGGTTAAATTGAATCCAATTTCTGTCGCAGTATTCTCCTTAGAAATGCCTTCCGAACAATTGGTGAGACGACTCATCGCCACGGATGCCACTGTTTCGCTTGATAATATTCAAACTGGCACACGTTTCTTAAATGCTGCCCAAAAAGCAACCGTGGGCCAATCAATAAAAAACATTGGCAACACCAAGTTGTTTATTGATGATACCCCCGGGATTAAACTCATTGATATTCTTGCCAAGTCACGGCAATTGAAGGCTGCTCATGATGACCTGGGACTAATTGTTGTAGACTATATTGGTTTGATTACCACGGGTGAAAAACGTATTGAATCTCGTCAAGTCGAAGTCTCGAATATTTCACGAGCCCTGAAAGAACTCGCTCGCGATTTAAAAGTCCCAGTATTGGTGATTTCGCAGTTATCACGACAAGTCGATGCTCGTGATGATAAAAGACCTTATCTTTCAGATTTAAGAGAATCAGGTGCCATTGAACAAGACGCTGATATGGTGTTTTTAATGTACCGTCCTGGTTATTATAAAAACCTTGGCTTCAGTAAAAACGTCACCCAAGACGAAAAGAAACGCTTTAAAGAAGAAAGAGAAAAGGTTGAAGCTTTAACTAAAGAAGTTGGTGAATATGCCGAGCTTGTAGAAATCATCATTGCCAAAAATCGAAATGGAAAAACTGGGATTGTTCCCTTACTTTTCTTTAAGAACTTTGGGCGATTTGATAACCCAAGTGAAGACTACGAATCACGACTGAAACAAATTCGCCAAGAACACGGCGCCCCTGATATCGAAGAATAATGAAATTTTATATCCTTGCCTCAGGCTCTAAAGGCAATGCCACCTTAGTTGAGAGTCGCGGCTATCTTTTATTAATTGATGCTGGTTTAACCAAAACCCGCCTCAAAGAAACCTTCGCAAAAACGCCATATCTCATGGAGCAAGTGCAATCAGTTTTATTCACC
>JBEDAR010000008.1:0-10828 GCA_041177725.1 Bacillota bacterium
CATTTCAATGGTGGGATACAAGGAGTTGCTGGAAGATTTAAGATCTCAACCACTTTTTAAACATAAATTTGTCTTACCATTCGGACGAAATATTCTTGGAGAAGTCATCGCTTTAACGCCTAAAGAAATTATTCATTTGTTAGTTGCTGGTTCAAGTGGCAGCGGTAAAACGGTTTTTGTTCATTCCTTTTTAACCTCGATTTTAATGAGTACAACGCCTGTAGAAGCAAAAATATTACTCATTGATCCAAAGAAATTTGAATTATCAAAATATAAAAATCTCCCGCATCTTTTATGTCCGATTATCTCTGATGTGGTGGAGGCAAAAATTGCCTTAGAACGTTTAATTGATGAGATGGAATCACGTTACGAAAAATTTTTGGAAACCGAAACGATTTCTTTAGAAACGTACAATCAATATGCTGAAGAGCATGATCTTTCAACGCTTCCACTTATTTTTACCGTCATCGACGAATACAATGACTTAATCAATGTAAATCCACAAATAAGTGATATCGTCCAGAGACTTGCGCAAAAATCTCGAGCAGCGGGGATTCATTTACTGATTGCAACCCAACGTCCTACTACGAATATATTGACTGGTAGTATCAAAAATAACCTTGCGACGATTGTAGCGCTTAGGGTCAGTAAACAAGTAGATTCCATCACCATGTTAGGCCATGCGGGTGCAGAAATCTTAGGCGGTAACGGTGACATGTATTTGGTCAACCCTTTGTTTGCAAGGTATGGGGAAATTAGAGTTCAAGCGCCATATATTTCCGATAGTGAAATACAACGTATTTGTGCCTTTATTCGTAATCAATCATTACCTCAATATGATGAACGATTTTTAAATCTTATTGATAAAACACCACAAATTGCTGATGCATCTGGTGTCCCTGTTTCGTTGAATGAAGGTTTAGTTGATCCTCTTTATGGCGAAATAAAAGCTGCTGCGAGCGTCAGAAATTATGTTTCAATGTCTTGGATTTCTCGAACTTATAGTACCGGCTATCCTCGCGCTCTAAAAATATTTAAGCAACTTCAACAAGATGGGATAATTGATGGTTCTCTTGATAATCCAAATAACAATCGTGGTCGAAAAGTCCTTGTGAACCCTAATTTCAAAGAAGATGATGATGAAAAATAAATCATCCATACATGGGATTGGTATTGATTTGGCCAAGATTTCTCGGTTTGAGAATCAACCTACACTTGCAAAAAGAGTGCTTTCCTCAAATGAATATCAAGTGTATTTATCTCATCATCAACCTTCCCAATATTTAGCTGGACGTTTTGCTGCAAAAGAAGCATTCATCAAGGCTTATCGAAGTCCGATCACGCCTGCTTTATCAGAAATTGAAGTTCTCACGGAAAACGATGGCGCCCCATTTATCCTCTTCCATAAACAGAAAATCAACCTTTCAATTTCTCATGATGGTGAATATGCCGTGGCAATGGTTATAATAGAAAAGGCAAATCTATGAACTTATATCAAGCACGATTATTGAATTCCTTAGATCTCCTTTATGCTTGTTCAGTAGCTTTATCCATGCCACAAATTCAATCACTTAAACTCCTCACGAATTCTCTTGAATTATCTTCTCTTTCTCTGATTAAAGAAGAAAAAATCAATGGTTTATTTAGTTATCAATTTCGTTCAAAAGTCCCTTTTACACTTGGTAACAGTTATGCTGTCGTCATCGAACAGATTGGAAGCATTCCGTTACGTGTTGATGCGCTAATGCAGTTAGAAACATTTGATAAAGAATTTGATGCATCCAAAGAACATTTGGGATACGAATATTCAAAAACTCTCACTGTATTTCAAGTATGGGCTCCGCTTGCTTCGAACGTGGATTTGGTGTTTTATGATGAAATGGGTCAAAAACATCATATTTATCCAATGAAAAGGAAAGCTAATGGTGTTTATCGAGTTGAAGTTAAAGCTAACCTTGATGGCCAATATTATCGATATGGAATCGTTAATCACGGTCAATATCAAGAATCGATTGACCCCTACAGTTTTGGTTTAAGTCAAAACAGTGTTTATAGTGTTGTGATTAATCTTGAGAGTTTAACCATGGAGATGCATGATGATCTGCTTCCTAAATTTAAAAATTATCAAGACGCCATTATTTATGAAGCGCATGTACGCGATTTATCAAGTGATCCGTCTATAGCTTTTCATTATCCAAGAACTTTTTTGGGTGCGATTGAAAAAAACAAAAAAACCAAACATCATCAGCCTGTCGGGTTTGATTACTTAAAGTCGCTTGGAATCACCCATCTTCAATTATTACCGGTCACGGACTTTCGCAGTGTTGATGAATTTAATAGTCTACAATCTTATAACTGGGGTTATGATCCTTATCATTATTTTTCTTTAGAAGGAAGTTTTGCTTCGAATCCAAAAGATCCTCGTTCACGCATCCGTGATTTCCTCAAACTTGTTAGCGAGTATCATCAAGCCGGTATTCGCATTAATATTGATGTCGTCTATAACCATGTTTATGATTATCAACATAGTCCTTTTGAAAAAATTGTTCCAGGTTATTACTTTAGAAAACTACCCAATGGACAAATGAGTAATGGTTCTTATTGTGGCAATGATTTAGCATCAGAAAAACCAATGGTGAGGCATTTAATCGTTCAGGCTGCAGTCCACACTGTTTCTTACTATCATGTCGATGGTTTTCGCTTTGATTTGATGGGTATTCTTGATCGAGAAACCCTTTATCAAATCCAACATAAACTTAGAAAAATCAAACCTGATTTTATGCTTTATGGTGAAGGTTGGAATATGCCAACTAATCTCCCTCAAGAAGCCAAAGGGATTACGGAAAATAGTCATTTAATGACAGAATTTGCTTTTTTTAATGATTTATTTCGCAACACCTTAAAAGGTGGAAATAATGACCATGATTTACACCTCCCTGGTTTTGCCACTGGAAATATCGATGCCGGACACATTTTACCTTCATTATTACTGGGTTCATATTTACCACACCTAGGGCCCACCAAAGTTAGCCAGCCATCTCAATCGATTAATTATGTTGAATGCCACGATAATAATACATTTTTTGATAAACTGATGGGCTGTCAAACCAACGAGGGTGAAATGTTTCATTTACGGAGAATTATTTTTGCCAATAGTTTAATTCTTTTTTCTAATGGCATTCCTTTTTTTCATATGGCACAAGAAGTTGGTGGCAGTAAAAATGGTGATCATAATTCTTACCAATCAGGTGATAAAGTCAATCAGTTTCATTATCGACTATTAGACGAACGCGCTTGGATGATTAAAGCCTTTCAAGATTTAATTCAATTACGTAAACTTTTTAGGACCCTTGCTCCAAAAGGCTGGGATGAATCACAATTGTCATTTAACCGTTTAGCCCATGGCGTGATATGCGTTCAATACCATTTATCGAATCATGATTTTTTTCTAATTTGGAATCCTTCACTACATCAAATTTTAATGCCAGCAAATTTACAGAACCTCTCACTTATCTTTGATGGGGAGTCGCAAGTGGATCAACCTTTAAATCTTACGCATATTCCTCCTTTGCGGTTTTTAATGTTGAAGCAATAATTAGACATTGGTGGGATTTTCCAATTAATTTCTCCATTAAACTATTTCATATTGGAGGATAAGTATGATTTCAAATGTCATGGTGATTGGATTAATCGATGAGCCGATAAAAGATAATGTTCGATTCATTAAAATTCAAAGGCCTTATAAAGATCAAAACGGCATCTTTATTGAGGATAAGATTCCGATACAACATTGGACCAGGGCAACCAATCAATATTTTATGACGATGAAAATTGGAACATTGATTGGCGTCAAGGGAAGACTTGAAGTGCTTGAAGGAATCGGACCAACAATTATTTGCGACTTTTTAGAACCATTACACTTGCCGTTAAAATCCTAACGAACTAAGTAAAAATTTAGTAAAATATGGGTATGTTTAAGTACCTTCGATTAGGGTTTCGTTTGTTATTAGAATTATTTGTAGGATACCTTTTCATTATTTTACCTAATGTATGGTTTAAAAAGCGGATTCCTTTATCCATTCGTTACGCCCGTTTACGCAAGATAATTCATGGGCTTTATCGGACTCTAAGAATCCAACTTTACTTGGATCATCCAGAAGTTACCAAAGAAAAAGGCCCCTATTTTATTGTCTGTAATCACCATTCGATGTTAGATCCTTTTTTACTCATCTATTTATTTGAAAATCCTGTTCGCTTTATTGCCAAAAAAGAGGTACGGCGATCCTTTATTTTTGGCGATGCAACTGCCTCGATTGATGCCTTATTTATCAACCGAAAAAGCGTGCGTTCTCAATTAGACCAATTGGAAGTCATGAAACGTAGTTTAATGCAAAAAGATACCCATTGGTTGGCCTTTCCAGAGGCAACACGCAATAAGCAATATTCCAATCCAATGCTGCCTTTTAAAGCAGGAACTTTCAAACAAGCCATGGAAGCAAAAGCGACCATTTTACCTATGGTCACGTATGGTTTTTTTCGGCCGTTAGATCCCAAGATTGATTGGAAAAAGTATCCTGTACAAGTTGATTTTCTTGATAAAATTTCGCCTGATATGTACGAAGGTAAATCTACGATTGAAGTTGCAGAAATGGTTAAAAATTTAATGCAATTAAGAAGTGATAAAATGAGATTGTTGGATGCCACCCTACCAAGGAAATAATATGAATATACTTACCATTATTGACCAAAAAGTTAAAAAACAATCTTTATCGAAAGACATGATTATCTATTTTGTCCATGGTTACACTCAAGGGAAAATTCCTGACTATCAGATTGCGGCTTTATTAATGGCAATCAAACTTAATGGTATGAATGATCAAGAAACTGCTTGGTTAACAGAGGCAATGGTATCAAGCGGAGAGACGGTAGATTTATCGGGTATTCATGGCACCACAGTCGATAAACATTCTACCGGTGGTGTTGGAGATAAAACCTCTCTTGTTGTGGGACCGATTGTCGCCGCACTAGGTTTAAAACTTGCGAAAATGTCGGGTCGGGGTTTAGGCCATACGGGTGGCACGATTGATAAACTTGAATCCATTCCTGGGTTTACCACAACGCTAAGTCCAACAAGATTCAAGAAACAAGTTAACGAAGTAGGTATGGCGATTATCGGTCAAACATTAGAGTTAGTTCCTGCTGATAAAAAACTTTATGCATTACGCGATGTCACGGGTACAGTAGAATCGATACCACTTATTTCCAGTTCAATCATGAGTAAAAAAATTGCTTCTGGTGCTAAAGCAATTTTATTAGATGTGAAATTTGGCTCAGGTGCGTTCATGAAAACCCTTGAGTCAGCAAAAATACTTGCCAAAGCGATGGTTAAAATTGGCCAATCTTTAGGACGGGATACAAGAGCAATGTTAACCGATATGGATCAACCTCTAGGTTATGCAATCGGAAATCGTAATGAAGTATTAGAAGCGGCAGCCACGCTTCAACTAAAAGGACCCGAAGATTTACTTGAACTAAGTATTCAAGCATCCTCGAAGCTACTCATTCAAGCAAAAAAAACCGATTCAATGAAAGAAGCAAGAAATTATGTCATGGATGTGTTAACCTCCGGTCAAGCTTATGCTAAATTTATTGAATTTATCAAAGCACAAGGTGGCTCCTTTGAAAATTTAAATAAAGACGAATTATTAAAAGTAAGATATGAAATACCAATTCAGGCTCAACAAACAGGCTATATTTCTAAAATTGATGCATTAGCCTTGGGCCAAGCTGCCTCTTTATTGGGTGCGGGTCGTTTAACCAAGGAAGCAGCGATTGATCCAAATGCTGGGATTATGCTTCACCATAAAATCGGTGACAAAGTTCTCATCGGCGCTAATTTAGCCATACTTAAAACTAACCTTGCGCTTAATCAAGAGACAATCGATATGGTTGCGCATGCATTTACCATCTCTTCAAAACCCTCCAAGCCACAATCGATTGTCCATGCTTGGATTGAATCATGAAAGTTGTTATTCAAATCGTCTCCTCAGCTAGTTTAAGTATTCAACATTCATCCATTACCACCATTCAAAAAGGAATGGTTCTTTTTGTTGGGTTTACGCATCTTGATAAACCCGATGTGGTTCATTACATGATCAATAAATTGTTGCACTTGAGAATTTTTCCTGATCAAAATGGCAAAACCAATCTCACGATCCATGATATTCACGGCGAAATACTTTGTATCCCGAATTTTACACTTTATGCCGATGTCAAGTCTAGTCGAAGGCCATCCTTTTCAAGTGCGGCAACTGCCGATGAAGCAAACAAACTATTTAGCTTAACAAAACAATTACTCATCGCTTCTTATCCTCATGTGAAATTTGGCGAATTTGGCGCGGATATGAGCGTTTTAGTTCACAATGAAGGACCGTTTACTTTAATATTAGATAGCAATGAAAAACAATAAAATTAAAGTGATGATTGGATTAAGTGGTGGTGTTGATTCTGCCGTTTCCGCCTACTTATTAAAACAACAAGGATACGACGTGATTGCTGGATTTATGAGAAATTGGGATGCTTTAGCCAATTCAGACCAATTAGGTAACCCAACGCTTAATCAAGATTTATGTCCACAAGAAGTCGACTTTAACGATGCTCAATTGGTGGCCGATAAATTGGATATCCCCTTATTTCGGATTGATTTTGTCAAAGAATATTGGGATCATGTCTTTTCTTTTTTTCTTAAAGAATACGAACGGGGTCGCACACCTAATCCCGATATTTTATGTAATAAATATATTAAGTTTGATGCCTTTTATGAATTTGCAAAGAGTCATGGGGCTACTTATATTGCCATGGGTCATTATGCAAAAAGAGTCGATCATCCAGATGGTTTAGCCGGGATGCATTTATCAGTGGATGATAATAAAGATCAAACATATTTTTTGTCACAAATTTCACAAGCTCAACTTGCACACACCTTCTTTCCATTAGCCGATATTCCAAAAGAAGAGGTTAGAAGAATTGCTAAAGGTCTAGATTTAGCAGTTGCAGAAAAAAAAGACTCAACTGGGGTTTGTTTTATTGGAGAAAGAAATTTTAGGGAATTTCTAAAAAATTACATTCCCGCACAACCCGGCATCATGATAGATATGGAAACCAAGCAACCTGTGGGTCATCATGAAGGTGTCTATTATTACACCATTGGTCAACGAAAGGGCTTAGGTATTGGCGGTTCTAAATCCCTGGGTAGTGATAAGTGGTTTGTTGTCAAAAAAGACGTTAAAAATAACATCCTTTATGTTGCTCAAGGCGAAGATAATGCTTTCCTATTATCGGATGAAATTACCGTAGGCTCTTTAAATTGGATTCGTACGATTCCTAAAATTGGAAAATCCTATATGGCTCGCTTTCGCCACCGTCAAGCCTTATTACCAGTTACCATCCAATCCTTAACCAAGCAAACTTTAACCCTTTCCTTTCCTAAGGGTTATAAGGCCATTACCCCTGGTCAAGGTGCAGTCTTATATCAAGATGGTGAGTGCTTAGGTGGTGGTTTGATTGACCAAATTTATTACCAAGGTCAGCAAAGACTTTAGTATGTTATAATTTTTTTGTTGAAACGAATCGTTTGAGATGTCAATAGCGACAACGATTAGGTGAAAGCGTTGGACATGATTAAACGAAGGCCACTTCAATATCAGCAACTAATCATTGCCGTTAACCACGTTAAGGTTTTAAAGGGCATTGTCATCAGCACAATGAACAAGGATGGTACCGCGATCAATTCGTTCCTTGCGTAGGTACTTTTTTTCTTTAAAGGAGAGCTTATGAAAGTTTTAACAGGATCTCAAGTTCGCCAAATGTGGTTGACATTTTTTGCGGAAAAAGGTCATCAAATCATCGAAGGAAAAAGTTTGGTTCCTTTTCAAGATCCCACACTTTTATGGATCAATTCAGGCGTTGCTGCGCTGAAAAAGTACTTTGATGGTACTGAAATACCACAAAATAAACGCTTAACGAACGCCCAGAAAAGTTTGCGAACAAATGATATCGAACAAGTGGGTTACACAGCCCGTCATCATACTTTTTTTGAAATGTTAGGAAATTTTTCGATTGGTGATTATTTTCGTAAAGAAGCGATTACCTGGGCTTTTGAACTATTAACCAGTGCGAAATGGTTTGGTTTTGAAATTGAAAAATTGTATATGACCTATTCTCCTTTAGATCATGAAACCCCTAAAATCTGGCAATCATTAGGGATTCCAGCCGATCATCTCTTTGCGATCGAAGGTAATTTTTGGGAAATTGGTGAAGGACCTTGTGGTCCCAATACGGAAATCTTTTATGATCGCGGTCCAAAATATGATCAAAAGGGTTTGGGTGTCCGCTTACTAAAAGAAGAAATTTCTAATGACCGATATATCGAAATTTGGAATATTGTCTTTTCACAATTCAATGCAATTACCGGCGTTTCCAGAGATAAATATAAAGAATTACCTTCTAAAAATATCGATACTGGAGCCGGATTAGAACGGTTAGTTAGTATTTTTCAATCGACGCCCACGAATTTTGAAACCGATTTATTTTTTCCAATTATCAAAGCCACGGAAAAATTAGCATCGATTAGTTATGAAAAAAGCGAATTCCGCCCATATCGGGTCATTGCTGACCATATTCGAACCCTTACTTTTGCTTTATCGGATGGCGCTATTTTTTCCAATGAAGGAAGAGGATATGTCTTAAGAAGAATTCTTCGTCGTGCCGTTCGTTACGGTAAGAAAATTGGTATCAACAAACCCTTCCTCACTACTTTAATTCCGGTAGTATTATCAATAATGTCCAAAGATTACCCGTATCTACAACTTCATCAATCAACCGTTACCAAGATGATACTTCAGGAAGAGGAAAAATTCTTATCAACCTTACAGCATGGTGAATCCCTGTTAAAACAATACCTCGATCAAAAGAAACCGATTACGGGTGAGATTGCCTTTAAGCTTTATGATACCTTTGGATTTCCGGTTGAATTAACAAAAGAAATTGCCGAAGAACACCAATTGTCTGTCGATATGGCTGGTTTTGAAAACTTAATGGAAAACCAAAGAGAACGGGCAAGACAAGCACGGCAAATGGTTGGTTCGATGGCTAAACAATCTGCAGATTTATTAGCTTTCAAGCAAGAAAGTCGTTTCATGGATGATGGAAAAACCATTCAAGGAAAAGTAATTGGCATTTTTAAAGATGGTATTCAAAAAACAACGTTAGAAGATGAGGGAGAAATTATTTTACATCAAACTAATTTTTATGCTGAAAGTGGTGGTCAAACCTCAGACCTCGGTACGATGTCGAACATGAACTCTCAATTAGACGTAATTGATGTACAAAAAGCCCCACATAAACAGCATCTGCACAAGGTGCAAGTTCGCTTTGGGGTGATTAAAGTTGGAGATATACTCACCTTAGAAATCAATCGTCAGCGCCGACAAATTATTCGCCAACATCACTCTTCTCTTCACTTATTACAAGCAGCGTTAAAGAAGCATCTTGGATCGCATATTCTTCAACAAGGCTCATTTGTGGGAGATCAATATGCCAGATTTGATTTTTCCCATCCGCAAAAAATAACCGAACAAGAGTTGGCAATGATTGAACAAGATGTCAATGATCAAATTGCTGAAGCCGCCAATTGTCTCATCGAATTCATGCCAATCGATCAGGCAAAAAAGACAGGTGCAATTGCTCCTTTTGAAGAGAAGTATGGGGACATTGTTCGCATCGTCACATTAGGTCCTCGCTCCAAAGAATTTTGTGGTGGAACCCATGTTAATAACACTCAAGAAATTGGAATGTTTATCATTACCTCTGAAGAAAGTATTGCTGCCGGAACACGTAGATTAGTTGTTGTTGCCGGGGCACCAGCATACGCTGTTTACACGCAAAAAGAACGAATGATGAGGGCTTTAAGAGATCAAATAAAAGCTGGATCGACTAAAGAAATTGCTGATCGTCTCAAAGCCTTGCTAATCGAAAAAGATAATCTTAAAGAATCGTTATCAATTGCACAAGAGTCACAAGCCGAACAAACCTTTACATCTTTATCTAAGCAATTAAAGCTTAAACCATTTCTTCATGGTATTTTTTATGAATCAAGCTTAACAAGACCCATATTAATGAAGGTGATTGATCGATTAAAAAGCGTTTATCCTGAATCCTTTTTAATTTTGATTGGAAAAGAAAACGAATCTTATCCGATCGGTAGTTATGTCGGGGCTAGTCTCAGAAATACCCAAAGAAATGCTGCAATTGTCACCAAATCAATCGCTCAACTCATGCATGGATCTGGCGGTGGTAAGCCCGATTTAGCGTTTGGTGCTGGTAAGGATATGATTGATCTTCAAATTTTAATCAAGACATGGATACTTTAAAACACAACCATCTAACCTCGATTGCCTTTGATTTAGGATCAAAATCTTTAGGCATTGCTGTGAAAAATAAATTAGGGATGATACTACCCTTACCTGCAATTTTCTTTCCTCGTGTGAACGAAGAACAATTACTAAAACACCTGCATCAATTAATTGAGGAATATAAACCAAAGGAACTTATTTTTGGCATTCCTTTTCATGCGGATGGTCGAGAAAGTGAACAAACTAAATGGGTAAGAGGGGTTCTTCATCGGCTTCAACCTTCCTTGGCGATTCCAATCAGAACCATCGATGAAAGATTTACGACAATAGAAGCCAAGGAAAGATTACATGTTTTGGGTATTCCGGAAAAAAAACAAAAACAATACATTGACTCTTTATCTGCATGCGTAATTTTG
>JBEDAR010000009.1:0-7081 GCA_041177725.1 Bacillota bacterium
GGCCGCGTTATCAACATTACCTCTTTTTTAAAGATTATGAAATACCGCGATACAATATGACCTTTCCGTTAGATGTTACCAATCTTTATCAAGGGGTTAAATCAAAGGGTTATCGATTTTACTTTTCCTTGATGCACCAAGCCGTCCTTACCTTAAATCAAATTGAAAACTTTCGCTATCGAATTGAGAACAATCGAGTTTTTGATGCACCGGTGGAATACGTTTCCTTCACAGAATTAATCGAAGGTCATAACCTATTTAAGATGGTCTTTACGCACGTTGATCAAGATTATGCCACCTTTGAAAAAGTAGCGATTCAATCATCAAAAAAACAAGGCAATACCATCATTCAGATGGATAAAGAAACCATCTTAAATACCATTTATGTCACCTCTTTTCCTTGGGCAAAATTTACTCACTTTACCCATGCGACTAAGTTGAGTTCTACGGATTCAGTTCCCCGGATAAGTTGGAGTCAATACCTTGAAGAAAATGGTAAAAAGATTCTCAACTTTTCTGTGGAAGTACACCACGGTCTTGTTGATGGTTATCATGTTGGATTATTCATCAATCAATTACAAAAGCATTTAAACGAATTTCGTTAGCGACTACCTTTATCATAAGCAACGCCTTCAGCTTTGGGTGCCCGGGATTTTTTACTCGTGAGAATTAAGGCACCTAAAGTGGCTAAATATGGCAACACTGTAAAGAAATAACCTAACGATAAACCGTCAAAAAATGGGATTAAAGTATATTTAATACTGAGTGCGTTCATCAAACCAAAAAATAAACTAGCGAGTAATATTTTTTCAGGTTTCCATTGACCAAAAATCATTACCGCGAGGGCTAAGAAACCATAACCACTGACTTGTCCAGAGAAGGTCACTGAACTTGAAACGACAAAAACGAGTCCACCAACACCTGCAAGGGCTCCTGAAATAAGTGTACCCAACCAGCGCATGTGATAAACATTAATCCCAACTGAATCAGCAGCCCCTGGATGTTCACCGACTGCCGATAATCTTAATCCAAAACGGGTTCGATAAATCACAAAGATGGCGACCAATGCAATCAAATAACCAACAAAACTCAAGATATTGATATCTTGAAATAAAATATCGCCAACAATCGGAATATCTCCTAGTAATGGCACTTTTTGAATGTTGAATGTTTGATCAAAAGGAATATTTTTAACATTGTTGAGGGTTCTAGCAATAAAGATCACCATCGGCGCAGCAAATAAATTGATCGCAGTGCCACCGATGACTTGATTGGCTTTGAGATTAACGGCAGAAAAAGCAAGCAGCGTTGAGAGAATAGATCCGGTGATGGCAGCAATCAAAGCTGCAATTAATAACAAGAGACTAGGGTTAAAATCAGGAAATGCATCTTGCATATAGTTGATAAATAAGATAGAGAAGAAAGAACCAAAGACCATCGTTCCTTCTAAAGAAATATTCACCACGCCACTTTTTTCTGCAAACATGCCACCTAGAGCGGTGATTAATAAAGGTACTGTAAAGAATAAAGTTGAGTTTGCGATGATAATAAATAATTCAGAAAAACTCATTATTTTTTACCCCCTTTTTTTAAATATTTGATTAAGGAGTCTCTCACTAACATCGCCATCGCCGATGTATAAATGATGGCAGCAATCATCACGTCGATAATTTCCACTTTGATACCGAGTGTTTGCATGAAGTAGCCACCGCGTTGAATAAAGGAAATAAAGAAGGCTGATAAAACGATACCAAAAGGATGCGATTGCCCTAATAAGGCAACAGCGATTCCGTCAAAACCCGCAGTTAGTAATTCATTTCCCACTGAGTACTGATTGCCACTGTTGATCGATCCTTTTCCTAAAAAATATAAAGCGCCTGCTGCACCTGCTAAAGCACCCGCAATCACCATCGATAACATCAAACTGCGACCTTCTTTAATGCCACTATACTTTGCCGCATAGCGGTTGTTTCCAACTGCTTGTAGTTCAAAACCAAAGCCCGTTTTAAAAAGCATAAAATAAATCAGTATTGAAAATCCAATCGCGATTACAATCCCAAGATCAATTGCCGAACGCGTAAACATTTCTCTTAAAAAAGTTGTTGGAATATACGCATTTAAGTCAATCGCTTTGGTTTTAGAAAAAGCAATATTGAATAAATTTGCATCATTTTGAATCCACATATTAACTGTGTACATGCCAATGTAATTAAGCATGATGGAAGAAATAACTTCATGAACATTAAATCTAGATTTGAGTAAGCCTGGGATAAAACCCCAAAGCCCACCCATTGCCATGGCGGCGACAAAAGCCACCACCCATTGAAGTGGACCAAACATGTCGCCATAAATACCAATCCAAACCCCGGCAAACATCCCCATTGTGTATTGCCCTGTAGCCCCAATGTTGAACAATCCAGTTTTAAAAGCAAATCCAACGGATAGACCGGTGAGGATAAGCGGACCTGTTAAAAAGATTAAATCTCCGAAACGTCTTAGAAATTCTGGATGAATAAGCCAGCCACCAATCATCGTAAAGAAACCTGGAAACGCTGTAAAAGGATTGGCGATTAGCATGATGAACAATCCAAAAAGTAATCCAAGGATGATGGCTATAACAGAAGATAACAATGCTTGGTTCTTCAAGAAGGTTTTCCTCCCGCCATATATAAACCAATGGTTTCTTTGGTGGTTTCTTTTGGATTTAGCTCTGCGACAATTTGACCTTCGTACATGACAAGAATTCGATCAGAAAGTTTCATGATTTCTTCAAGTTCTAAAGAAATCATCAGGATTGCTTTTCCTTCTTTTCGTTGCGCCAATATTTGACTATGGATGTACTCAATTGCACCAACATCCAAACCTCTTGTTAATTGTACTGCTAGCATCACATCCGCATTGCTATCGATTTCTCGAGCGATGATTGCCTTTTGTTGATTACCACCACTCAAACTTCTTGTTAAGGATTGACTCCCTTTTCCCGAACGAATATCAAAACGATCGATTAAATGATTGGCAAGTTTAAACCATTGTTTCTTCTGAATGATGCCTTGCTTTTGAAAAGGTGAGTGATGATATTTTTTTAATGATAAATTTTGATAAAGAGGGGCATCAAGAATTAAACCGTATTTATGACGATCTTCAGGAATATGAGCAAGACCCAAATCATTACGTTTTCTTACGGATGCGTGTGTCACATCTTGATCTTTGATGAAGATTTGACCATGAGCGGCTTTTAATAAACCAGCAATTAAATAGGCTAACTCTGATTGACCATTTCCTTCAATACCAGCCAAACCAAGGATTTCACCTCGATTCACATCAAAGGAAACGTTATTGACGATAGGTTTTTTGGTTCTAGGTGATATGTAGGTTAGGTGACGGATGGATAAACCAATCCCAGCTTTTTCAATAATGGGTTTTTCAACCTCAAAACTAATGTCTCTTCCCACCATTAGGTTCGAAAGTGCTCTTGGATTGGTTTGATTGGTAACTAAAGTCCCAACGGATTTACCCTTTCTTAAGACAGTGACGCGATCTGAAACCGCCATTATTTCATTGAGTTTATGGGAAATAAATAGAATAGACTTACCTTCTAGCTTTAGGTTTTTTAATATTTTCATTAACTCTTCAATTTCTTGAGGGGTTAAGACTGCCGTGGGTTCATCAAAAATGAGAATGTCATTTTTGCGGTAGAGCATTTTTAAAATTTCAACACGTTGTTGCATACCCACTGAAATATCTTCAATTTTTGCATCAATATCGATCGCTAATTTATATTGATTCGAAAGTGCTAATATTTCTTTTTTTGCTTTTTGTCTATTAATCACAACACCATTCATCGGTTCTGCGCCCAATAGGATGTTGTCTAAAACACTAAACACATCCACAAGTTTAAAATGTTGATGCACCATGCCGATACCGTAATGATTGGCATCGTTAGGATTTTTAATAGTAATCACTTGTCCATTCTTTTTGATTTGGCCACTTTCAGGAATGTACAAACCAAAGAGAACGCTCATCAATGTGGACTTACCAGCACCATTTTCACCAAGCAAAGCATGAATCTCTCCTTTTGCTAATTCAAGGTGAATTTGATCGTTGGCTATGACACCAGGAAAAACCTTGGTGATACCAAGCATTTCAATAATGGGTTGTGGTTGTTTTTGATTCATACTTTCATTTTACAAAAAACACAGGGTGCAAAACACCCTGTGTTTATTAAATTTAGATACTATACTTAGGCAACGAATGTCACTTCAACTCTTGTCATGACACTGTCGTAAGCTTCGACTTCTTCTAAATCAGCTCCAGTAACGGTAGAACCATCAAGGATTAAATCAACAGTTCTCGTACCATCAGCTAATTCACCATAGATGACTTCATATTCAGCTACAGTATAGTTTTCAAAACCCCATGATGTTTCATCAGTTGGTAAACCAACACCATCATTTGAGGCATCTAAGACCCATACTTCACCACCTGGGAATTCATCAGCATAGTAGGCTTCCAAAGCTTGAACAACGGAAGTTCCTAAACCCTTCATGGCAGAGGTAATCACGGTATCAGATAAGTTTGCACCACCTGGACCTTGGTTCACGTCAACACCGATCACTTTTGTACCAGCTTTTTCTGCTTCGGACATAACGGACAAACCAACTGCACCACCTGCGGCAAAAATGACTTCTACGCCGCTTTCAAACATGGTTTCTGCAGTTGCAGCGTTTTCTGGAGTATCGGCAAAGTCACCTGTATAGTGATATTGGATTGTCACTTCAGCGTTTTCATCAGTAGCAGCAGCTTGGGCTCCAAGCATGAAACCAACACCAAACTTCACAACAGCAGGAACCGCCATACCACCCATGAATCCTAAAGATCTGAATCCATCAGCAACAGCAGCATAACCCGCTAAATAACCAGCTTGTTGTTCGGCATAAAGAATAGATAAGACATTTTCTTCTTGGCGGAATTCAGAATAATCCGCACTGTGTGGGACACCATCAAGTAAGATAAAACTTACATCTGGGTGTTCATCTTGGGCTAAGAAAATAGGCGTTTCAAATAAGAATCCTGGCGTGACAACAACTTTGGCACCACCTTCGATGGCTAAATCGATTGTGTTGACATATTCGGTGTTATCAACAGCAGTTGGCTTGTAGTATTGATAAGTTTTGTTGGCTTCTTCAGCAAATTCTACAACACCTTCCCAAGCACCTTGGTTGAAGGACTTGTCATCGATATCACCGACGTCGGTAACGAGGGCGATTTCATAGGTTGTTGGTCCGCATGAAGCGAGCAACATTGAAAAACCTGCAACAGCAAGCATGGCGACTGTGGTAAATTTTTTCATTTTTTTCCTCCTTTAAATGAAATTACCTTGGCAAGAGAGATGGTTTTCCATGAATTTAGCCGCATTCAAGAAAATAAATCTCTTTAACCAATATTAATAACTTCATTATAACTAAGTGTCTTGATAATTAAACAAAGTTGAATTGTAAATTTTTTTCACCGAGTCTTTACATTTCTCTAACCTAAGTTTGGTAAAATGTTTTTAATATTGAGGATAGTTTGCTAAGCAAATGAAAAGCAAAGGAGATCCTTCATGGCAAAAAAGATTTTAGTGGTCGAAGATGAAGCATCTTTAGCTAAAATATTAAAATTTGACCTTGAAACTGCTGGATTTTTAGTCAAAACAGCCTTAAATGGTACTGAAGCTTATCGATTAGTTCAAAAAGAATCATTCGATTGTCTGGTGATTGATTGGATGTTACCGACGATGAATGGGATTGAACTGATTAAAAAGTTAAGAGCGGAAAAGAATAAAGCCCTCTTTGTAATGTTGACCGCTAAAACTTCAGAATTTGATGCAATCGAAGGTTTGGGATCGGGTGCGGATTTATTCCTAAAAAAACCAATCTCCAACCGCGAATTGATTGCCCAAATCAAAGCATTATTAGGTCACTTTAAAGAAGATCAATCTAATGAGAATGATCTACTAACATTTGGCGATATTTCCCTAGATTTAAAACAATACAAGGCAACCATCAAAGGTAAAGTCATCGAGTTAACAAAGATGGAGTTTGATTTACTAAAATTTTTTATTATCAATAAAGAACATGCACTTTCCAGAGATGCCATTTTAAATTCGATTTGGGGTTTTAATTATGATGGAACCACTCGCATCGTTGATGTTCACGTTTACAATTTAAAGAAAAAACTTGAAAATTCTTCCTGTTTTTTCAAACCCGTGCGTGGCGTAGGATATTCCTTACTTTTAAAGTAAAATAACGTTGATGAAAAGAACTCGCCTTTTTTATCTCATTTATTTAACTTTTGTATTGTGCGCCTTGATTGGTATGGTTTGGTTTTTCTCCAACACCCCTTGGATTAGCACCATTTGGATTCTTTTTAACTTATTCTTACTCATCTACTTATTTCCTAATGTTTTAAAATTACCTAAAATTTCTCTTCAATCTAATGAACTTACTCCCTCTACAAATATCGATAAATCAATCCTTTTAAACAACATCTTCAAACAACTTGATCAATACATTTTAATAATCCAATCCGATGGCATGATTTCTGAATTTACTCAACCATGGATGGAAATCTTAGCTCTTGATAACAATACAGGTATAACGATGAAAGATTTAAGGTCAGCCCCAAAATTATGGTCGACGATTAATCAAGGACTGGCAACCGAAAAAGGCGCACAATTTCAATGGGAGCTTTCAAATAAAACCTTTCAATCCTCATTAATGCCTATTATTCTTAATCAACGATTTTATGGTGTGATGGTGACAGCAGTTGATATCACCAAAATAAGTCAATTAGAACAAATTCAAAGCGATTTTCTTGCTGATATCTCTCATGAAATTAAAACTCCACTCGCGGCGATTTTGGGTGCCTCAGAAATTCTCAATCAATCGACAAGAAAGCTCACCAATCAAGAAACCAAAGAATTCCAAGAGATGATAGCCAGCGAATCTTCACGATTGCAAAGATTAATTAATGAGTTAACCGATTTATCTAAGATTGGCACGCATGGATTTCAAACCTTAATCAAAACCAAGTTTTCAAT
>JBEDAR010000010.1:0-6598 GCA_041177725.1 Bacillota bacterium
AAGCCTGGTATTTATCTGATGAAAAATGCTGAAGGGAAAATTATTTATGTTGGCAAAGCCAAAGATCTTAATAAACGGGTAAGTCAATATTTTTTACGTCCACAATCAGGAAAAGTGCAAGCGATGGTCATGCATATTACCGATTTTGAAACCATCATTACGCAAACCGAAAAAGAAGCATTAATTTTAGAAATGAATCTGATTCATGAGCACTATCCTCGGTATAACATCATGTTAAAAGAGGGGTCTCATTATCCTTATATTTCTCTACGAAAAGGCAGTGATCCATATTTAAAAATCATGCGGCAAAATACCGATAAGCATTATTGGCATTTTGGTCCCTATCCCAACTCACGTTCGGCTTATCGTATGATTAATTTGTTAAATAAAATATTCCCCTTAAGAAAATGTAATGTCTTACCTAAAGTTGCTTGTTTATATCATCATATTGGTCAATGTTTAGCTCCGTGTATCAATGATATTCCCGAAGAAACGTATAATAGCCTCGCGGATGAAATTAGTGAATTCTTAAAGGGTAATGTAAAAAAACAAGTCGCACAATATCAACAAAAAATGATGGCGGCATCGGATGCTTTAAATTTCGAATTGGCTCAAGAATATAAAGTCATCCTTGAAGACATCCAACATATCACGTCACAACAATTAGTAGAGATGGATGACAAATTAGATCGGGATATTTTTGCCTTTGCCGAACGCGAAGGTTATCTCTCGTTAGCCGTCTTTGTTTTTAGACAAGGGATTTTATTAGGTAAAGGCAGTTATGTTGTGGAAGCCTTTGATGATCGAGATGAGCAGCTACTCAATCTCATCGCCCAATATTATTTAAAGAAACCCAAACCCCAAGAACTGGTTTTAAATCACCGGGCCTTACTTGAAAAATTAGAAGTAACCATGGATTTAAGGTTAGTATTTGCCGAAAAAGGAAAGCTATTTGAATTGATGAAAAGTGTTCAAGAAAACGCGATTCAAACCTTAGATGATCATTTTCTAACTGCCCGATTAGATGACGATAAATTAACATTGTTAGAAAATCTAGGTAAAGCGATTGGTATTGCTACGCCATTTCATATTGAGATGTTTGATAATTCCCATTTGCAAGGTAGTGAACCGGTTGGCGCAATGGTGACGTTTATCAATGGGGAGCCAGTTAAAAAAATGTATCGCCAATATCATTTACCGGAAACGCTTAAACAAGATGATCCAGGGGCAATCTCTTACCTTATCCAAAGGCGATACCAAAGGTTAATCGAAGATAAAGCCCCATTACCTCAATTGATTGTGGTTGACGGCGGGCAAACCCAATTACATGCTGGACTTGCCTCTCTTGAGGTATTAGGATTAAAAATTCCTATCGTGGGATTATTCAAAAATGAACGTCATCAAACGAAAGGTTTGCTTACCAAAGATGGAGAGGTTTTTGATTTTACCAAACAACCCAATCTTTTCTTTTTTTTAATCAGATTACAAGATGAAGTGCATCGTTTTGCACTACAGTTTCATCAACGTTTAAGAAAATTAAAAACCACGCAATCTATCTTTGATGATATTCCCGGATTAGGTCCCACTAGGGTTGCCTTGTTACAAAAACGCTATCCGAGTTTAGATTTATTAAAACAAGCTTCCTTAGATGAACTATGTCAATTCCTACCTCTTGCAGTCGCAGTTTTGCTTCAAGAAAAACTTGCAAAAATGACGACTTAGGAATAAAAATTATGCTATATTATGAATGCTGTCCCCATAGCTCAGCTGGATAGAGCAACAGCCTTCTAAGCTGTAGGTCAAACGTTCGAATCGTTTTGGGGACGCCAATGAAAGGACCTTGTCTCAGGGTCTTTTCATGGGTGAATATGGAAGAAGTCAATTTTCAAACATTATACGATTTACAAGATTATGAAACCTTGGTGAAGCGAACCGCGGCATTAAAGGATTTGAATATGATTCGATATCATATTATTGGTCTTCTTGGCATGGGTGCCAATCAAATGGTCCTCAAAATTTTGCTATTAAAAATGCCCATCATTCAAAAAGCCTTAACGGTCTTTCTGAAAATTCATTATGAAATTCTAAAAACCAACCGTACCTTTCCAGAACACACGATGTTGTTGGAAGCTTATCAAAACCTACCTTATCTCAATCAAGAAGTTGAGGATTGGATTAGCCAAATTAAAATACTGTTTCAAAAACCACCCCATATTCAAATCAAAGAAACCACCCAACTCTTTATCGATGCATTTGAAAAAAAAGATATGGAGATGCTAATCGACCTGATACCTCAACTGAAACCAATTCATTTGTGGAGTTTAAAACAAACCATTAAAGATTTACTAACGAAAGCTTACCCACAAAGAATCAAAGGCATGCTTGTATTAGCCTTGATTGATGCGCGATACGACGAGGTCATCAGCATAAACAAAGGTGAAAAAACCTTAAGTTTTAATCCGATTGATACCGTAAATCCATTCAAAGATGGGACTTTTGAAGGTTATCAATCTCAATTAGACGGGATGATAAAAGATCCTTCAGTTAGACAAATCGCTTATTCCATACTCAGTACCTACATGTTGACGATGGTGCCGTTTGAAATTGATCCAGAGTATTATTTTTTTAGGGCTCTCACCGACATTGCGTATGCATATCTGAAATTAAAAGCACCTAAAATGGATGAAGAAAGCTCAGAAATTGCATTAATTGAAAAAAAACGAAGGCATATTGAAATGATGATTAAAATGTAATGGTTGCCTTGCCCTAGGGTGATTATTGTATAATTGAAAAGTTAAAAGAAAGAGGCACTTATGCAACATCAAGTTAAACCACTCGAAAATTCCCGCGTTGAAATAACCATGACCTTCACAACCGAAGAATGGAAAGTCGCGCAAACTCAAGCATTTAAAAAGCTTGCTGCCGATGTAAAAGTTGATGGGTTTCGTCCAGGCAAAGCCCCTGAAGCCATGATTCGAGCAAGACTCTCACCTGGAAAAATTTATGATGCTGCAATCAATGCCATCCTTCCCCAAGCTTATGCTGATGTTTTAAAAGCGGACAAGCTGACACCATTAAGCCGCCCAGCGGTGGATGTTGTTAAAGTATCCGATACAGATCTTGTATTAAAAGCAATTGTGATTTTAGTGCCAGAAGTCAAGGTTAAAAAATATAAAGATTTAGGGATTAAGCGTAAACCGATCAAGGTTTCAGATGCAGATGTGGATGCGGAATTAAAGTCAACCCTGGCTCAGCAAGCAACGCTCATGTTAAAAGATGGTCCAGCAGCGATGGGTGACTCAGTCGTTTTCGATTTTGAAGGGTTTGTGAATAACGTCGCTTTTGAAGGTGGAAAAGCAGAAAATTACACCCTTGAATTAGGTAGTGGTCAATTCATACCTGGTTTTGAAGAACAAATGGTGGGTTTAAAAGCTGGTGATCAAAAAGATTTAAAGGTTAAATTCCCAGAAAATTATGCCGCCGAATTAGCTTCCAAGGATGCCATTTTTAAAATAAAGGTCCATGAAGTTAAGAGTAAACAACTTCCCGAACTCAATGAGGCTTTATTTACAGAAATGAAATTACCCAACGTTAAAACGGAAGCCCAATTCCGTGACTATTTAAAACAAAAAGTAACCACCTCTAAAACCCGTGCAAGTGATGATGAGTTCTATTCTGAAATTCTGATGAAAATTACCAAAGAAGCTGACATTGATTTACCTCACGAAGCCATTCATGAGCAAATGGATGCGATGAAAGCTGATTTAGAAGAAAAATTAAAGCAACGCAATCAAACCATGGAGCAATATCTTAAAGCTAATAATTTAACCGATGCAAAACTCCATGATCGTATGCATCAACAAGCTGAAGATATCTTACGTGCGAGTTTAGTGGCGAACAAAATTGCAGAACAAGAAAACATTGAAGTCACAGACGAACTTGTTGACTTTGAAATTGCTAAAATTGCCGAACAATACAAGATGGAGTTTGCAAAAGTTAA
Organism: Bacillota bacterium; assembly: GCA_041177725.1. Classification (GTDB taxonomy): domain Bacteria; phylum Bacillota_I; class Bacilli_A; order RFN20; family CAG-826; genus UBA970. The sequence continues at coordinate 4,001 of JBEDAR010000010.1, forward strand.
AGAGATTTTAACGCCGAATATTTCAAGATTCCGAGCAGAAATCCGCGATCGATACATTAAAGAATTCCTCATCAAGCATAACTCATAGGCTAGATTATCTAACTTTCTATTAACTTAGCACTTATCACTTGCAAGTGCTAAAATCCTTGTTATAATGTTTTTAGCACTCAAAACAATTGTTTGCTAAATGGAGGCATTTTATGAAGAAAGAAACGTATCAATTACCCTTATTGATTACCCGTGGGATGGTTTTATTTCCTAACCAAGCCCAATCTATAGAAGCAGGACGTCCTTTTTCCGTTGCCGCGATTGATGCTGCCAAGGTAGATGGAAATGAGTTAATTTTAGTCACCTCGCAAAAGTCACCAGAGATTGATGAACCATCCACGAACGATGTATTCATGGTAGGCACAATTTGCAGAATGTCTAATATCACCTCGTTAAAACGTTATACACGTCTAAAAGTGTTACCGATTGCCCGAGTGCTAATCACAGAAATTAACAAATCAGGTGATACCTGGTCGGCAAAAGCGGAAAAACTTGACGATGTCATCGGTGACCACAAGACTGAAGTTGCCCTTGTCAGAAATATCATTACATCTTTAGAAGGTATGCAGGCGGTCACGAATCGGTTACCGAGGGAAGTGATTGGTCAGTTGTCCAAGGGGGTCGCTGCCACCGATATTGCAGATATTCTAGCAAACTTATTGCCAATGCCTGTTGATCAAAAACAAAAAGTACTAGAAACCCTTGAATTAAATGAACGTTTAAAAATGGTGCTAGATGCTGTCAATGAAGAAAAAGAAATTGCTGACATCGATAAGCACCTACAAGAAGAAGTGAGAAAATCAGCAGAAAAAAACCAAAGAGAATATTTCTTAAGAGAAAAATTAAAAGCAATTAAGACGGAATTAGGTGAAAATCCTGAATCCTCAGATTCTGAAGAATCGTTATTAAAACGCTTAGAATCTGGCCAATATCCTGACCACGTAAAAGCGAAAGTAAGAGCAGAATTAAAGCGTGGTGAAATGATGCCTTCAAGCAGCTTAGAAGCCTCTTTAATTAAATCTTATGTCGAACTGATGCTTGATTTACCATGGTGGCAACGTACCAGTGATAATGATGATTTAGTTAATGTCCAAAATATTTTAGATGCAGATCATTACGGTTTAGAAAAAGTTAAAAAACGGATTATTGAATACTTAGCCGTTAAAAAAATGACGGGTAGTTTAAAAGCGCCTATTTTATGTTTCTATGGGCCACCAGGGGTTGGTAAAACTTCCTTAGCACGTTCGATTGCCCGGGCTTTGGGTCGTAAGTTTTTTAAAGCCTCACTCGGTGGTATCAGTGACGAAGCTGAAATCCGTGGTCACCGTCGTACCTATGTCGGTTCGATGCCCGGTCGTATTCTCAATGGGATGAAAAAATCAGGTGTGGTTAATCCTGTATTTTTATTAGATGAAGTTGATAAGTTAGCTTCATCCTACAAAGGTGATCCTGCTTCTGCCTTATTAGAAGTGCTAGATCCTGAACAAAACTTTGCCTTTAATGATAATTATATTGAAGAACCCTATGATTTAAGCAACGTGATGTTTATTGCTACGGCAAACTATTTAGAAGATATTCCTGCCCCATTGCGTGATCGACTAGAGTTAATTGAAGTCAACTCTTATACGGAAGTTGAAAAAATCGAAATTGCCAATCGGCACTTGATTGAAAAACAATTACTTGCCAATGGTTTAAAGAAAGAACAAATTTCCTTTTCCAAAGAAGCACTTTCGGCGATTATCGAATTTTACACCCGTGAAGCTGGGGTTCGTGAACTTGAAAGAAAAATTGCGAGTATTTGCCGTAAGGCTGTAGTGGACTTACTCAAAGACAATAAGATTTCTTCGATCAAGGTCACCCCTGCCGTTGTCAGAAAATATCTAGGCGTTGAAATTTTCGATAACTCCAAAAAAGAAAAAACCTCACAAGTCGGTGTCGTTACTGGTTTAGCCTACACCCAATATGGTGGCGATATTCTTCCTATCGAAGTCAATCACTTCCCAGGATCGGGCCGGTTGGTGCTTACAGGAAAACTTGGTGATGTGATGAAAGAATCGGCAACCATTGCCTTAGACTATATTCAAGCGAATGCGACGAAATATGGTATTGATTCGAAAATGTTTAAAGAACGTGATATTCATATTCACATTCCGGAAGGCGCAGTCCCCAAAGATGGACCTTCTGCAGGGGTGACGATGAGTGTTGCGATTATCTCCGCTTTGACTGGTCGCCAAGCTTCGAGTGAAGTAGCGATGACAGGCGAAGTTACCTTAAGGGGCAATGTTCTAGCCATTGGTGGTCTCAGAGAAAAAACCATCGCTGCGCTTCGTAGCGGTATTAAAACTGTTTTGATTCCCGACGAAAATAAAAAGAATGTTGATGATCTGGCAAAAGAAGTTAAAGAAAACCTAAAAATTATTTATGTCAAAAATGTCGATGAAGCAATCGAAGTGACCCTATCTGCTTCGGTGAAAGCGTAATGGACTTTCAAAAAACAACTTTTGTAAAAACGGTGGTGCGGGTCGAAGACCGACCCCGTTTTTCTTTACC
>JBEDAR010000011.1:0-3339 GCA_041177725.1 Bacillota bacterium
ACTGAATTTCTTCTTCATTTAACTCATCGCGTGTTCTTGTTCCTAAAAACGTGGTTTCATAAATCATCGGTAGATCTGATTGAGTAATTTCATAACGAATCAATAACGAGCTTCCAGTGAGACTATTTTCCAACAAATTTAAACCCTCAACCATCGGTAAGTAGGCTTCAACAAGAGCGTTGAGATTCGCATCATTAAGTTCGGGCATGACTAGAGATGAAAGCGAATCATATGCAAAGGGCGTTTTGAATTGGGTGGGGAAAGATCGATTGGCGGAAGGAAACAATAATTGAGGAATAATCGTGGCTTCCTCTGGCAAATCAATAAATGCTAATTCACCGTCAAAATAAATTTCACCAGTTTGTTGTTCAACTAAATAAGTATCGGTATGAAAAAAAGTATCGTCTTGGGTTTTGGATGAGGTGGAAAGTTCAAATGTGTTAATGTTCAGGATTAGTTGGGCAATTGACTCAGCGTTATTAAGTTTTAATTCGGCATCCGCATCAACTCTAAAAGTGTTTTCTGATTCGTAATTGGGGATAGCGATGCGAGAATATATCTCAGAGTCGGTTGAGGCATTAATAATGGTAGCAGCACCTGGGTTGATCATCGTATTTGCAAATGCTTCTAGAAAATTACGATTGGGGTTTTCCGAATTTACAGCATTTGTACTTAGTGCAACAACAATAGCGGTTGCTGTTAAGGTAGCAAATGGTATCAATAACCATGTTTTGGGTTTTTGCTTTTGAACTATTGGCTTAATAAACAAAGGTATATCGGTCGGCGTTGCCTTCAACACAATTTTTTTGATGGATTTGAGCAAGTCTTTTTCGTTCATGGTTTGAGTACCTCTTTCATTTTGGTAATCGCGTTTTGATATTTCCAGAGCACCGTGCCAATCGGTATATTTAATATCTCCGCAATTTCTCGATGTTTGTAGTCACCTAAGGCGTACAAGAAGAGAATCGTTTGTTCGTCTTTGTCTAATACCTTTTTGGCAGCTTGGATGATCGGGGAAGCTAAATCATATCTTTCATCACTGCCAGCGATGGTTTCCTCTAAAAACTCACGATCGACTTGGGATTCATGCTTTCGGTGTTTCATCAGATCAAACGCCGTATGCTTGGCAATCGTCAGTAGCCAGTTCATCCCATTGGTACTGGGTTGATAAGTCCCAATTTTATTTAGCGCTTTCAAATACGTGTCTTGCATAACATCTTCCGCGAGTTGTTGATCATACAAATAAGGAATAATCGATGCAAAAACCGCAAATCTTGTTTGGTCGTAGAGGTGTTTGAGTGCCGCCTTGCTTCCACCTTGGATTTCAAGCAGCATTTGATTGATGGATTTCACTTACCTTCAATTTACAACAAATCCTTTCTACTTTGCTTTATGGGAACTTCACCAATTGGCCAGTTGGTGTTATAAGTAAAACGATTCACCTTTTGTTTTTATTGGTTGAAGGTGGAGGTATTTCTTTGCTATGGGAGCAATTAAAACTTTTTTGATAGTTTATTCGAATAAAACTCTATCGCTTTTTGATTTTTCTTTAAATTAAAGAGATTCATGGCATAAAAAACCTTCATGGCATTGTCTTCGGGAAATCTATTTATCCCTTTGCGAAAGGTTTGGTTTGCGGCGGCATACCGGCCAATGGCTCGATACGAGCTGCCCATGCCCAAATAAGCACCTTTAAGCTCATCTCCAATCAATCCTTGTTGAATGGCTTTTTGGTAATAAGGTATCGCTTCTCGCTCTTTACCTAACTGATCAAAGGTGCAGGCAATTTGATAGGCATGATTGGGATTTCCCTGATTCGTTATCTCTGAATTTAAAAGAAGTTTTAATGTTTTTTTTAAAATCAATTTTTACATTCATACTAACTTGCTTTAATAATAGGCTCGCATCCCTTAGATTTTATTATAACTTTAATTAGCCAATGTTGGCGCCGACACTAAAAATAAAGGTGATGGAACGTTTAGGTTATAATTGAAGAAACCTGTTAGTGAAGCGGAACTGCTTGACAGCGGAGGTAACTTGATGAATATCATTGGATTTATAGCCGCATTTACAACAACGATTGCGTTCTTGCCACAGACGTTAAAGACAATCAAAGATCAACAAACAGATGGCGTTTCTTTAATCATGTATTTGGTTTTTTCACTCGGTGTTTTTCTGTGGATTATTTACGCCATTTTGATTGGGGACTTAGCAATCTTATTAGCAAACATTTTCACTCTCTTTTTTTCAATTATCGTTTTGTTTGTCAAAGTGAAAAATGTTCTTTATAAAGGCGAGAAAATTTAAATAATGTTTCATGATCACACCTTTGCTTAATTTCATATCCGATAAAATATATACTCGAGTAGGGCAGTATCGCCTCGAAGTGGCAAAGTATTTAAATGAATGTCCATTTGATCGATTGTCATCTTTACCCTTCAAATCAATCTCTATTGGACAATCTTGGGGGAAACTATTTGAGCGTGCTTGGTTCAAAGCCTCCCTTAATGCTTTACCTAGACAACTTAATCCATCTTTAAATTACGCAATTCTCATCGATATTGGCGGTGAGGGATTGGTTTATGATAAGCGCGGTCAGTGTGTGATGGGAATTACCAACAAACTCTCTTCCTATGGGATTCCTCCTGATCGACCAGGTAAATGGGTTGTTCCTATTACGTTGAATCAAGCCAAAGGTTTTTTTATCGATGCAAGTTGCAACGACTTATTTGGTTATGTTCAAGATGGTGGCCGAATTCAAGAAGCTAGTTTAGCCATCATCAATGAAGACTGGCGTCAGCTATTCTACGACGTTGAAGTCATAACAGATTGGGCATATGGTATCAATGATGAGGGTAGCCATCAACCAGAAAAAAGCAACCAAAAAGGGCAGAATAAAAATCAGGTAATGGTGACATTATTAACGGAGTTAGAACGCTTAATCATCGCAAATAAACCAAGTCATCTTCAAGAAGCAAAAGCTAAGTTACGTTCGTTTTACGCTGCTCAAACAAAAAACGATCGATTATCGATATTTGCGACTGGTCATGGTCATCTTGATATCGCTTGGTTATGGTCGATTGAGGAAGGAAGACGTAAAGCCAGAAGAACCTTTGCGACTGCGTTAAATTTGATGGAAAGATATCCAAACTATATCTTTGGAGCCAGTCAATACCAGCTAATGGAATGGATTCAACAAGACGAACCAACATTGTTTAAGCGTATTCAGGAGAAAGTACAAAGAGGTCAATTTGATCTCCAAGGTGCTTTTTGGGTTGAGTGTGATTTAAACTTACCTTCCCTAGAATCTATCATTCGCCAGATTTATTATGGAAAACA
>JBEDAR010000012.1:0-3276 GCA_041177725.1 Bacillota bacterium
CCATTGAAATGCGTTCATTGAGGACTTCAATTTGACTAACCGTTTTACCTGGAACAAGTTCTTTTAATGACATTGGAAAACCGCCTAGGGCTACTGCTAAATCACCTAAAACTCTTTTAACTTGGCTAATTTGCGCCCCTTCATCCATTTTTACATCAAAAGCCGTAACAGCAGGACCAATTTGATAATTAACAATCGCTGCTTCAATACCCAACGCCATAAATTTTTGATTTAATATTTCTACCCTTTTTTTGGTCGTTTGCTCATTAAATTCAATATCACTTAAAGCCGAACGAGCATCGAGCATATCTAAGGAAGGTAATTGATAACTTTTTGGTTTGGTAGATGATGGCGGTGAAATTTTCCCTTGATGAATCATGGAAGGGCGTTGTAATGGGGATGGTTGAAGAGGGGGCATAACAAGATCGGGAACTTCAGGAGCTTCGTAGGTACTGGATAAAGAGGCGGTTTCAACTGGCGGGTGTTTTTCTTCATCGTTTGACGTTGTTGCAGATGAAGATTTTATTGAATTAGATGAATTTTTTTGAAACTGAACTTTAGAAAGACCTTGAACACTTTGACCTGGGAATAAAGAACGATAGGTTTTTAAACCTTGACCATTTTCCGAGGGTTCAGCATAAACACTCGTTTTTTCTTTTGCAGGTTTGATATCGGCTATTTTTTGAAAAAAAGCTTTTTCATTTTGTTTTCGTTCAATCTGTTTGGCGACAAATTGAATCATTTGTAACCAGATTAACTCAAGACTTAAAGCAATACCAATAATTAATAAAGTAACCCATAAAACCAATTGAATATTCGATAAATTCAAACCATCCATCATCGCGACTAAAAAGTAACCGATTAAACCTCCACCAATCGAGGCTGGTAATTCAATTTGGAGGGAATTGAAAGCCGGAAATTGCGCAAGAAAAACTTCGATAAAATTGGTCAATGAAATCGAGGGACTCGGATCAATAAATGCTAATCCATTAACTGTGGCAATCGCTAATAAACTTAACAATGAAAGACTAATGCCTAGTAAGGTTAATGACCATTTAAATTTTAAAAACGGTCGATTTAAAAATAAAGCAAGCCCATAACCGATAAAAAATAAATATCCTAAATACCTTAACTGACCAATCAAAAACCCAAATCCTATATTGATGATGATGGCCACAATACCTTGATTAATTAATCCTAATAGTGTTAGTAAAATTAAAAACGATCCAAGGCCTAATTTTAAATATTGGTCTTGTAAAGGAGGAAAACGCGAAGCATCAAAGGTGGTTTTTAATTTCATTTACCATATTATATCAAGGAAAAATAATCAATTTGTTGAAGATGTTTTTAAAGGGGGTAACAATTCGGGTTCTTCATAAACGACAATCAAAGGCAAAATCACAGGATTTTTTCCATTAATACGTTTTAAAACTTTACTAACCTTTTCGATTAAATTAATTTTGAAATCATCGATAGACATGGAAAATTTATGTTTTAAATAATCGTCAATTTCTGTTGAAAAAACTTGTGTCACTTCTTTTATGATATTTTCAGATTCTTTCACAAAAACAAACCCCCGCATTTGAATGTCCGGGCCGGCAATAATGATTTTTTTCTTTTTGGAAATGGTAACCCCTAAAATCACGATTCCATCTTCAGCAAGGCGTTGCCGTTGAACAATAACATCTTTTTTTACATCACCGACCCCGAGGCCATCAATGAGAACGTCACCAGAGGGAACTTTGTCTAAATCGTGGGTTAATAGGCGTGGTTTACCATCATTAAATTCAAGAACTTGACCATTATCCATTAAGAAAGTATTGGAATGATTAAGGCCAGTCCCAGCAGAAATTGCTAATTTGGCGTTGGCTACTAAATGCACATATTCACCTTTCATCGGAAGATAATATTTGGGTTTTAATAAACTAATAAAGGTTTTGATGTCCTCTTCTTGCGCATGCATCCCTCGAATTTGTTTACGAGTAATATTGGTAACTTTAGCCCCAGTTTGATAAATACCATCAACGGCGTCGGTGGCAAGGATTTCAAATGCTGGAGCAGAAGGACAGGCAACAATAAATGTGTCTTGTTCATTTAAGACAAAGGTTTTGTCTTCATTTGCATTTATCGCCAGCTCATCCATTTTTTTATAAACTTTTTCCCCTTGACCCATCATGATGATGACTTCATCACGAATCGCAGTCCGCAAATGATTTTCTCTTGAAACGACTTTTTCTTTCGGTAAAAATAAACTACCCAAGTCAACAAAAGTTTTGATATAGTTTTCAGTTTCTTGATCATAAAAAATAATCTTTTTATTTTGTTCAATTGAGAATTTAATCACTTCTTCAAGGTTATAGACGGATTGGTTGTACAAGGCAATAAAGATTCGCCCTTGAGCCATTTGAAATGGTAAAACAAGGTGGTCCTTAAGGCGATGATTAGGGGAACAATATCCAGGGCGATCAGCAGAAACACTTTCAGTTAAAAGTAATAGAGTTTCTTTTTCAGCAATCTTGGCAAGTGCATTCAAGTCATGTTTATAATTTTTGCTCGTATTATATTCAACAATGAAGTCTCCAGAATAAACGATATTGCCATAAGGTGTATCAATACTAAAACCGCATGAATCCATGACACTATGAACGGTTTGAAAAAAATGAAAATGATATCCTGCAATCATTACATGACTGGTAGGCTGAATCAATTGTTCGTTAAAATTGACATTTAAGTGATTTTCTAAAGTAAATTGTTTCAGTAAAGCTAATGTGGCTTTTGTCCCATAAACTGGAGCAGGTGCTTTTGTGTACAGATAAGGTAAAGCTCCAAATTGATCATCATGGCCATGTGTCACAATATACGCACGAAGGCGATGACGATTTTTGACGAGGTAATCAAAATTAGGAATGATGGCATCAATCCCTGGGTTACTTCGATCAGGATACTTTAAACCCGCTTCAATGACAAAAAGGTCTTGATCAAATTCGATCCCTAGCATACATTTGCCATGCTCGTCTAAGCCACCTAAGGCAAAAACGCGGATTTTAAAAGACATAGACGTCCTGATGAGTTATGAAATTCATAAATACTAAATTATTATACAAATCCAAAAGTGAGAATGCAAAGGATTATTTCGCAAATTCTTTATGAGATAAAGCCACGCGACCTTTTTCGTCAATTTCTGTAACTTTAACTTTAATTCTTTGTCCGAGTTTGACAACATCTTTTGGGTGTTCAACGCGGGTATTTGCTAATTTTGAAACATGAACCATACCA
>JBEDAR010000013.1:0-3490 GCA_041177725.1 Bacillota bacterium
GTTGTTTATATTTGACCGCAACGATTAAATTATCAATTTTTAAAAGCACCTTCACTTCTGGTTTCACTTTTTTTACAATTGGAGCCCGAACAAACATTAAATCCAAACGATTGCCTTCAAACTGAATTTGGCGATGAAAACTACCGAGTTGCCTACCGTAATAATTTCGTGTTACTTCAATTGGTAATGTACCAAGGTGATGATAGGTTTCCCCGGTAATATCGGTTGCCAATAGAATCATACCTGCACAAGTTGCAAGTGTTGGTAAACCCTTTTGAATTTTATCTTTGAGCGGTTCAAATAAACCTAAATCCTTTAATAATCTGCCTTGGGTAGTACTCTCTCCACCAGGAAGGATCAGGCCATCAAAGGGTTGTTGAATGTCCTTAAGCTGACGAATTTCAAAATTTTCGATACCCATGGAAGTGAGTTTTTGACGATGTTCAATAAACGCACCTTGAACCGCAAGGACACCAATACGCAAGAATTACTTTCCTCGTTCAGCCATTAAAATTTTAACTTGATCTTCGTTTAGTCCAACCATCGCTTCGCCTAAGTCACGCGAAACCTCAAGTAAAACTTTAGGATCATTAAAGTTGGTGACGGCTTTGACAATCGCTTCTGCACGTTTTTTTGGATCACCCGATTTAAAAATACCAGAACCGACAAAAACACCTTCTGCACCAAGTTGCATCATCAAGGCTGCATCGGCAGGGGTGGCAACGCCACCTGCTGAAAACAATACGACAGGTAATTTACCCTTTTTATGAACATATTTAATGAGATCTAATGAAACACCCCATTGTTTTTGTAAGACAAATAATTCATCTTCACTTAATGATTGAATGCGACGCATTTCACCGGTAATGGCGCGCATGTGGCGAACAGCTTGAATCACATCACCCGTTCCAGCTTCACCCTTAGATCTAATCATTGAAGCCCCTTCAGAAATTCTCCTTAACGCTTCTCCAAGATCTTTTGCTCCACAGACAAAAGGCACATTAAAATTGTGTTTGTTAATATGCAAAGTATCATCTGCCATGGTTAAAACTTCTGATTCATCAATATAATCAATTTCTAATGCTTCTAAAATTTGAGCTTCAACAAAATGACCGATTCTAACTTTTGCCATCACAGGAATAGAAACGGCTTTTTGAATTTGTGCAATCATTTTTGGATCTGACATTCTGGCGACACCACCGGCAGCGCGAATATCGGCAGGAATTCTTTCGAGTGCCATGACGGCAACTGCTCCAGCAGCTTCGGCAATCTTGGCTTGCTCCACATTAGATACATCCATAATGACACCACCCTTGAGCATTTGGGCGAGATTTTTATTTAATTCATAACGTTCATTTTTCATAAGTTTTAACCCCTATTACGTTTCAATTTTACACTAAATATCAAAAGGACATAGCAATAATGCTACAAAACTTTTTTGAAGGCATTTGAGCTAATCTTGAGGGGTAAAATATCGCAAATTAAACCGGAATTAATCCACTGATTAAGGAAAGGGCAAATTCATAAATCACTTTGCTAACTGAGAAAACATCTTCATTCAAAGCTAAGTCTTGGGTAATAAAGGTGTTTACTTGAGGTAAAACAAAGGTTAACGGAATGGCAATCAATAGGGCAATGGCGACCACAACCCCTGCCCTTGCTAATCCAAGAAAGAAACCAAGAATAGAATCAATAAACTTAAAGGCCTTGACATCATTGGTTAATTTAACCAATTGACTGCCAATGATAAACAATAATAACCAACCGATTAAAAACGTTCCTAAATAACTCAAGATGAGAATAATGAAATAAGCAGAGGAAGTTGCCAAAGCATCACCAAGTGTCCCGTTAAAGGTGATGAGGATGTTAGCTAGAGGTGAGGCTAAGAAACCAGGTAAACCAATTTGGGTCAAACCATCTGTGATGAAATCCAACGCACCCGGTTGAGTGCTATCTATGACTGTCTCATATAAACCCATGCCAGTGAAAACAGAACTTCTTAAGTTTGAAAATAATAATGTGTAGAGTTGGGTGGTAACTAAAATATCTTCAACCCAATTTGCTAATAAATAGGCAAGAACAACAGCGCCAACAAAGGCACCAACCCCAACAATTTCTTTAAAAAAACCATTTTTAAATCCGGATAATCCAAATAACAACGCAAGGGCAACGATAACACCATCAATGATTCCAATATGAATTCCACCTAAGGTCATAAGTTTTCCTCCAAAATTATTATAAGTCATCCAAGCGTTTATTTTCAAAGTTAACCTATGAGATAATGAACGCATGAAAAAACCATTAAGTAATCAACGCATTAGACGAATCACTTTATGGTCTATGTCGATTAATTTATCTTTATTTATTGTTAAATTCATCGTTGCGCTTTTGATCAATAGTGTTGCCTTAATATCTGATGCCTTTAACCACTTTTCTGATTCATTCAGCGGCTTAATCTTTTGGATTGGCCAAAAACTCTCAAATCGTCAGGCTGATGCTAACCATCCACAAGGTCATGGTCGAGGTGAATATCTCACTTCTTTATCGATTGGCGTGTTGATGCTTGTTGTAAGCGCACAATTTTTTATTGAATCCATTCGTCGCTTAATCAATCCATCCATTGTTGAAGTTTCAGTATGGGCTTATGTGGTCTTACTCGTTGCAATCATTACCAAACTAGGTTTATTTATTTATTCAAATCATTTATTCAAACAAACCAAACTCTTATCGACAAAAGCGATCTCGATTGATAACCTTTTTGACATTTTTATATCTAGCCTTGTATTCATCAGCTTATTCGTTCAACCATTGTTTTCATTTTCCGTGGATGGAGTAGCTGGCATCATCATTTCCGTGTTAATGGGTTGGAATGCTTGGCAAATTCTTCTACAATCGGTTCGAAGAGTTCTCGGTGAAGCATTGAATGAAACCGAAATTGAGAACATCCGTGTTTTTTTAAAATCCTATCCAGACGTTTTAGGAAGTCATCTTTTTGTATTTCATGATTATGGTCCCCATTTTCAAATGTTGAGCTTTCATCTTGAAGTCGCATCAACGCAATCCCTCATCAAAATGCATGATTTAGTCGATGAATTGGAAGAAACGATGAAACAAAAATGGGGATATGAAGTTACCATACACCTCGATCCCATGGTTACGGAAGTTGCAGATATTGAAAAAATTAGCAAACCCATTCTTTCTTCTTTAAAACGCGCCAACCTTGACACCTATGTAAAAGACATCAGAATTATTAAAGAAAAACTACACCAAGAAATCATTGTTGTTTTGAAAGAATCAAAACAAAAGGATGCTGTTAGGCGTTCGCTTCTTATGCAATTTTCAAACTTCCGCTTTGTATTTGAAAGTGAAAAAAACGAACCTTGAGCGAATCTTGATAAGATAAAATTATGAATTGGATTGTATTAGCTATTTCAATATCACTAAGTTCGGTTGGTTTATTTTTGCTTTGGAAAATGGAACGGTTAAGATC
>JBEDAR010000014.1:0-19139 GCA_041177725.1 Bacillota bacterium
TATTTCTTTTTAGATGTACAAACCTTGGGTTTCGAAACCTTTGCTTGGATTGCAACCGCCATATTATCGATTGTGCTGTTATTGAGTTGGGTGGTTTATAAAACTGATCAAATTCTTGGTGTGCCTCTTGATTTAAATCAATCTAAACGCAAATAGTTTGCATTTGTATCATTGTTTGATATCATACTTCCGTAAGGAGGTTGAGATATGGTCATGCATAAAATTCAATTCTCACTCATGGCTTTTATGATAATAAGCTGTGGTTTACCAACACCTTCTGAGCCTTTGTTGGTTGCAACGCTGTTTCCTCAATATAGTTTAGCCTCCTCACTCGCGGGTGATTTGATGGAGATTACTTGGTTGATACCGGCAGGGGTTGATCCTCATGATTATGAACCAACTCCCAATCAACGAGTTAATTTGAATAACGCCGACTTGGTTTTATTTTCAAGTGAAGTTTTTGAACCGTGGATTCACTCGATTGAAGATACGGTACAAGGAACACTAATTGATCTTTCAAGTTATGTTTCATTGCTACCAACATTAACGAATGATGAAATACAGACTGAAGTCACCTCTAGCGAAGAAGATCATGATCATTTGGGGGATCCTCATTTTTGGGTTGATCCAGCCAACGGTCTCATCATGCTTGAAATCATTACAGAAGCAATCATCAATTTACTACCTGAGCACGAACTCTTGATTGAATCTCGAAAGATCCTTATTTCAGAGGCATTTACGGATGCAATTTCCCTTTATGAAGAATTGGTGATGGCAGAAGAAGAGCTTGAAATTGTTTTTGCTGGTCATAACGCATTTGGATATTTGACCCGTTACGATATTCATGTTTTGACCCCTTACCCTGGTTTCTCATCTGAAGTGGTACCAACAGCACAATCGATTATTGACTTTAATAATCTCATGGCCTCTTTAGAGACGAATTTACTTTATGTTTCTACAACCGATAATGCTGCAGTCACGGAAACGTTACTAGAAAGCAATCCATCTTTAGAAACCACAATTTTATTTACGATGGAAACCATTAGCGCTTCTCAATTGCAGGCTGGTGTTACTTATCAAGAATTACTATTATTGAATTATGAGGCAATCGCACAAAGTGAAATCTAAACCCCTGATTGACATTCATAACTTAGAAATGACCTTTGACCAAGTCCGGTTGATAGATCGCATTTCTTTGGCATTTCACACCGGAGATCAAGTCGCATTAATTGGGGCTAACGGCGCAGGTAAGACAACTTTACTCAAGATCATCTTAGGTTTAATTAGCGCAAATGCAGGAGAAGTAAAGATTCAAAAAAATCTCTCAATTGGATATCTTCCCCAAGTTCTATCATTGGGCGATCGCTTATTTCCAATGACCGTAAAAGAAGTCGTAAGTCAAGGTGTGATTGCAAAAAAAACATTTCCCCGTTGGCTTCGCCAACCTGATCATCAAGCGATTGAAACTGTGCTGAAGAAGTTTTCATTGTTACCATTACAAAACCTTCGTTTTTCACTATTGTCTTTGGGGCAAAAGCAAATGGTATTGTTTGCAAGGATGATGGTGCAAAAACCAGACATCGTCTTTTTGGATGAACCCACGAGTTCTCTCGATGTTAGTCGAAAAGATTCAATCTACGCGATTCTTTCTCAACTAAAAAGAGCACACACACCCTATGTGATCATTACCCACGATTTACCCAGTTTTTCACGCCACATCAAGCGTGTGATTTACTTAGAACATAGCATTCTTTTTGATGGTAGTTATGATGCTTTTTGTGAACACCCAGAGTTTTCACCTTTTATTCACACGCACGGAGATCATCACCATGACCGTTGATCAATTTTTATCATACTTTCAATATGAATTTGTTTTACGAGGCCTTTTGGTGGGCCTTTTGGTTGCAATTTTAGCAAGTGGTCTAGGGCATTTTTTAGTGTTAAAAAAAATGGCTTATATCGGTGATGGCCTATCTCATGTTGCGTATTTCTCTGTCGCGATATCGATTACCTTCTTCGAACAATCGTTATGGTTGAACTTAATTGTAGCGACGCTAGCTGCTTTTACCATTCAAATGTTAGTTGAAAGTAATAAAGGGTATAGCGATAGTATTATTGGAGGCATTGCCACATCGGCAATCGCCTTGGGGACATTGATTCATGCCACCAACCCCAATCAAAACCTTAGAATTGAACAATTTTTATTTGGAAGTTTACTTTTATTAAGACAACTTGATGTCATCCTGATGATAATTTTATTTGGTTTGATTCTGGGGCTGTTCAGTTTCTTTTTTGAAGAATTAATGACGATGTCTTTTGACCCTGATTTTGCCAAAGTTAATCACCTTAGACCGCGATGGTTTCAATTAGCTATCACCCTCCTCACTTCGTGGTTAGTGATTGTTGGTATAAGAGCAACAGGATCGTTACTCATGTCGAGTTTTTTATTATTTCCCACCTTGATTATCATGAATTTTAAATTTGGTTTTAAACAAAGTTTTGTTTACGGGATAATGCTCGCGATTGTCAATTTCATCATCGGTTTTGGGATATCGCTTTGGTTTGATTTACCAACCGGTAGTACCTTGGTTGTAACTTATACCTTGGTTTGGGCCCTCACTGTGATCATCACCTCAATCAAAGGGAGTCGAAACCAATGAAGAAGAAACTTGACTGCCATAAAGAATTCTTTCACCATCATGATTTGAAAAATACCCCCGCTAGAGACTTGGTTTATCACCTATTAGCAGACCACTATCCCCTTACCCTTGACCGCCTTTTTCAACTTGTTTCCAAAAACAATAAAGCGAAGTTGATTTCCCACTCCACTGTATTTCGGATTATTGAACAATTTTTAAAAGTTGGCATTGTTGAAAAACTCTCCTTAGAAACTGAAACAACACCGCTTTATCAATTAAAAGAAAAGCATCACCATCATCAGCTGGTATGTACCGAATGTAAAAAAATCGTGTTTATCGAAGATTGTCCCTTACAAGATTTTGAAAATAAGATGGCAAAGCAGCATCACTTTGCCCTCCATCATCACCAATTTACGCTTTATGGGCTTTGTCCAACTTGTCAGAAGCAGACGCATTAAGCCAAATTTCGTTATGTCTTAAGAAAGGCAATGTATAAGGTCCATTGTAACGAGCTATTTTTAAATCACCGATTGCGATTAAATCTTCATTTTTCGCGAATGCTCTCATTTTTTCGTTGATGGTTTCCATTTTTTCTTTTGGTATGTAACCAGAAAAAGTATAAACAATTACCATTTGTGAAGGATAATGTTTGATTTTCATTTGTTGATAAAGTGGTTGAGGAATATCTTGGGTGTGTATTTTTGGAATTACAAATTCCATACTTTTTTCTTTTTCGTCTAAATCATTAATTACAGGTACAGTCATCTTCATTTTCATACCTTTTTGATTATTACCGGAAATATAGTTGAATAAGTATCCAAAACCAGAATAACCCTGCAAAGAAGGTTCATGAATCGCTACGGTGAAAAATTCTTGGTAATCTCGTAACTCGAGATTGCCTATTTTTTTAATTAATTTAAATTCTGGTGATTCGTACATCTTTATTTCATTATACAAAAGAAAAACCATTTGCTTTCACAAATGGTATTTTTCATTTTTCCTTTTCAGGATTAACGTTTCTTTGTTACAACTGCTTTCTTTGCTTTTGCAGCAGGTTTTGTAGTTGCTTGTTGCTTTGTGGCCATGCGAGATTTCCTCCTCGTATGTATAACCTTAACACGCTAGGAATTTAATACAAGGATTATTTCAAACTGTTACCGACAAATTAACGAAGATTGTCTTCCACTTTTTTCCAATTAATGATTTTGAAAAAATTAGTAATATAATCTGGCCGACGATTTTGATAATTTAAATAGTAAGCATGTTCCCAAACATCTAAACCAAGAACGGGCTTACCTTCTTTAAATGGCACGTCTTGATTGGCAGTTGATGTGACTTTTAATTTTCCTGTGGTGTCGACAATTAACCAAGCCCAACCAGAACCGAAGCGGGTCTTTGCAGCATTGCTAAATTGTTCTTTCATCGCATCAAACGATCCAAAATCTTTTTGAATGCGGGCCATCAACGTAGCACTAGGTGCTAGGTATTTTTTTTCTGAAATTAATAACGACCAAAACATCGTGTGATTAAAATGACCACCACCGTTATTTCTCACTGCGGCTTGAATGTCTGCAGGGAGTTTTTCCAGATTGTTTAAAAGTTGTTCAATGGATTGTTCTGGTAATGCGGGGTATTTTTCTAAGGCGGCATTAAGGTTGTTCACATATGCTTGATGATGTTTGCTATAGTGAATTTCCATTGTTTTTGCATCAATGATTGGTTCGAGTACATCATAAGCGTAGGGCAGAGGCGCTAGTGTAAATTTCATCTTTGTTTTTCTCCTATCAACATCTTACTAGAGATCAATTAAATTGAAAACGAATTTATGACTTAAATATTTAAAAATTTACAATATATTTTTGGGGTAAATTTTTCGATGTTTACTATGTAATAGTAAAGAATTAGTAATTCCACACCGAAAATGTGATTGACGAAGCGACTGCCTTTAGACAAAAATGATTCTCACCTAAAGCCTTTAAGGTAAGAAAGTGTGAAACATCTTTCAAATCCTAATCAGTTTTAGTTCGGAGGCCATTTGGATGGAAAAGAATTATATTCCTGAATGGGTCTTGCTCAACAATCAAGTGATTGATGAAAAAGGCCAACTGAAGGACCTACAAAAAGATAAGGAAGCAGTTCGGTCCTACTTTTTAAATGAAATTAATAAAAAAACGCAGTTTTTTCACTCTTTAAAGGAAAAATTAGACTATTTGGTTGAAAATGACTACTACGAAGATGAGTTTTTAAAGAAGTATACCCACGAACAAATCACCGAAATTTTCAACATCGCCTACAATGCTAAGTTCCGATTCCCCACCTATATGGGGGCGTTTAAGTTTTATAACGATTATGCCTTAAAGAGCCGTGATAAGAAGGTCTTCCTTGAACGCTACGAAGATCGCTTATCCGTTAATGCTCTTTATCATGCCGATGGCGACTTTGAACTTGCGAAAAACATGATTAAGCGTTTGATTGCTCAAGATTTCGTTCCAGCGACTCCAACCCTCTTAAATACCGGTAAGAAAAAACGCGGTGAATTTGTCTCATGTTTCTTGCTCGAAGGTGGCGATTCCTTAAATGATATTGCCCGGATTTCTGAATTTTCCATGCAACTATCCAAGATTGGTGGCGGTGTTTCGATCAACCTCACGAACTTACGCGCCAAAGGCGAAGCGATTAAAGATGTACCCAATGTTTCAAAAGGTGTTGTTGGTGTTGCCAAATTATTAGATAACAATTTCCGCTACGCCGATCAAATGGGTCAACGTGCTGGTGCTGGCGCAGTTTATCTCAATGTTTTCCACGCAGATATAGAAGATTTTTTAAACACGAAAAAATTAAATGCTGATGATGACGTGCGCGTTAAAACCCTATCGATGGGTGTTGTCATTCCTGACAAGATGATCGAACTTGCCAAAGAAAATAAAGACATGTATGTATTTTATCCCCACACTGTCTATAAGGCTTACGGCATTGATTTTGCGGATGTTTCAACCAATATGGATTACTGGTACGACAAACTTGTGGAAAATCCAGATGTAAGAAAACGTAAAGTTAGCCCAAGAAAATTATTAGACATGATAGCCTCCCTACAAGGAGAGTCGGGTTATCCTTATATCATGTTTGTCGACAACGTCAACAAAGTTAACCCATTAAAATTACCAGTAAAATTTTCAAACCTTTGCACAGAAATTCTTCAACCGACGATCACGTCCCACTATGCGGATTATGATAAAAAAGAACAAGATGAAATCGGTATGGATATTTCCTGTAATCTTGCAAGTGGTCATATGGGTAATATGATCAAACATAACACCATTAAAGAAACAGTCTATGCTGCCATGGATGTGATGAACTCTGTTTCAACGCGGACCAATATTTCCTATGTTCCAGCGGTTGCAAAAGCCAACCGTCTGAACCGATCGGTGGGTTTTGGCATCATGGGCCACCACGGTTATATCGCTGAAAACTATATTTTATTTGGTTCAGAAGAAGATATTGATTTAATAGATGTCTTCTTTGCTCAAGTTAACTATTACTCCTTAGTGCACTCGATGCAAAAAGCAAAAGAAACCAAGCAAAAATTTTATCAATTTGAAACCAGCAAGTATGCTGATGGATCTTATTTCAATGGTCGCGGAAGTGTTCTACCTAAAACCGACAAAGTTAAAGAAATATTCAAAGATATTTACATTCCCACGGATGCAGATTGGAAGCAATTAAAAAAAGATGTGATGACGTATGGTTTATACAATTCTCATCGTCTAGCCGTTGCACCGAATGGTTCCATTGCCTATGTCATGTCTGCGACCCCTTCCTTGACCCCGATCAAACAATTAATCGAAGAACGCACCTATGGCAACTCGAAAACTTATTTCCCGATGCCCGCTTTAGACACCGCCGCCTTTATGTACGAAAGCGCATATCGCATCGATAATTTTAAAGTAATTGACGTGATTGCCACTGCACAAAAGCATGTTGATCAAGGTATCTCGTTTGAATTAGGGATTACCTCAAACGTGACAACCAAGGAGTTGGTAAGGTATTATCTTTATGCACACTATCAAGGTGTGAAAACCCTCTACTATACACGGACGCAAAAATTAAAAATTGAAGAATGCGAATCCTGTGTCGTATAAATTGAATTAAAAGGAGAAAGACGATGAGTAAACAACCTGGCGATATTTTTAAACCCCTCATTTTTAAACCCAAAGAAGAATTCTCAGGGGCGAATTGGAATGGGACCGAAGATACCTTTACGCAACAATTTTATGAACAAAACCTTTCGCAATTTTGGCGTCCAGAAGACGTCTCTTTGCAATCTGATTTATTAACTTGGAAATTATTGAATGAGCAAGTGAAAAAAGCTTATTCTTTAAACTTACTCATTCTTACTTTTTTAGACACCTATCAAGGTGATATTGGCATGCCAGTCGTTTCACGTTCCATGCCAGATTCCCTCCATCAACGTAAGGCTGTCATTAACTGGATGGCAGCGATGGAAAATGCGGTTCATGCCAAATCTTATTCCAATATTTTCATGACCTTTTTATCCACCCATGAAATTGATGAATTATTTGAATGGGGAAAGAAAAACAAAAACTTACAAGCAATTATGAATTTAATCGTCGGTCAATATGAAACCCTTGATCAAATGAATTACTTAAAGAAGTATTCGCCGGCAAAAGTTAATTTCAGTGAAGAAGAATTTTATATCGCCCAATGGAAGGCGATGGTGGCGTCAGTCTTTTTAGAAACCTGGCTATTTTATTCAGGTTTTTATTACCCACTCTATTTTTACGGTCAAGGCAAACTCATGCAAGCTGGAGAAATTATCAATCTCATTCTCAGAGATGAAGCCATTCACGGCCTTTATATTGGTAAAATTTCCCAAGAAATTTTTGCAAAACTTTCCAAATCTAAACAAGATGAATTAACCATCTGGATGCAAGAATTATTACAAAAACTTTATAAAGAACAAGAAGAACTTTCAGAAAGTGTGTATGATCCCGTTGACTTAACCCACGACGTCAAAGTCTTCGTTCGTTATAACTGCAATAAGGCCTTAATGAATTTAGGTTTTGAACCGCAATTTGAACATGAAGAAGTGAATCCAGTTGTGCTTAATGGCTTAAATACCGAAACCAAGACGATGGATTATTTCTCGATGAAAGGAAACGGTTATCAAAAAATGAAATCTGTTGCCCTTGACGATAACGACTTTAATTTCAACAAGGATAAAATTAATAAGTAGGTCATCTCAAATGGATAAGGCGATTATTTTAACCAAAGATAACTGTCCCAACTGTCAAAATTTAAAAATGTTTTTAAAGATGGCGTTACGGGATCAATACAAAGAAAACTTAAGAGAAGTTCATCAAACCCAACAGGCTGATGAATTTGCAAAGTTAATCAAAGCACACAATATTATGAGTACCCCTGCACTGATTTACCAACAAGACATCGTTCGTGGTTTTGAACCTCAACCCGTTGTTAATTTTTTAGTTAAATATTTTGGAAAGAAGTAATCCATGATTGTCATCGTCGTTGATTCGATGACGGGTTTGGGAAAAAAGTTCGCGGATAAATTGGGTTACCCGGTTTTTAATATTCAAGCATATCAACATGATCCTCTCCACGACATTTTTTTAATCACTCGTTCCGTCAATTTTGGTGAGATAACCGAAGCAACGTCAAATTTTTTGGCCACTTTTGCCAAGGTTGTGATTGGGGTCGCGGTGAGTGGAAATCGCTCGTGGGGGAAAACGTTTGGTGCTGCAGGTGATAAAATACAATTAAAGTATGGAATTCCACTCATTCTAAAATTTGAGGGTCTGGGATTCCCACACGAAGTTAACCTTGTGAAAACCTGGTTAGCACAAAGGAGTCAAAAAGTATGAAATTTACGAAGCGGCTAGCTAAGTTTATGAATATTTTATCGGCAATAAGTTTCCTCCTTGCCTTGGTTCTAAATGGGTTGGCCAATCTTTTACCGATTAATGGTCTAGAAACAGGCGTTATTTCTGATACATATGCGAATTATTTTGCGCCGATTGGTTTAACATTTTCTATTTGGGCGGTTATTTATACCTTACTTGCGATGTATGTTGGCTGGCGTTTAAAGCATCTCAATCATGATGAAGATACGCCAATGAATCGTCATTTATTTAAACTCGATTTCGCTTTTGCAATTTCAAGTCTTGCGAATGCAGGTTGGATTCTTGCTTGGCATTACTTACAATTCCCGTTATCACTTATCTTGATGTTGATTTTATTTGCTGCACTTGTTTATATAAACTTAGCGTTTCGAGGTGATCAAGGATTACCCACAATCCCCTTTAGAATTTACTTTGGATGGATTACGGTTGCTACCGTCGCTAATATTACAACGATGATTGTTGCCGATGCGAATCAATATCGCTGGATTTGGAATGGTGGCGAAGTTAGTCAACAAATTATGACCACAATTATTTTGGTTATCACCATCTTGATTGGCGTACTTACGACCATCCGGCAAAAAGATCCTTTTTATGGTGCAGTGATTGTCTGGGCGCTTTTGGGAATATACTTACGTCATACCGTTGACTTACCTTCTTTTGGTATTAGTGGCGTTGCTAACACTGCTTTTATCGGTATGATTGTTGCATTGATGGCAATCTTTTGGACAATTAGAAAACAAATTTACAAACTTATTAAGAAATCTTGATAAAATAAACCCATGGCGCAATCACCAGTTAAAAATCCCAACGCTAATCTTCCACCCCTAGTGGTGTTAGGCTCATTTCTAACGGAAAAGAAACGTGAGTTTGTTTCTAAGAAGTTATTTGAGTTTGGATTGGTAAGGAAAGAGTATTTCGACCGCAAACTTGGTCATCAGAAAAAAGACTTTAAATTTAAGAAATTTTTTGGCAAGCGTTATCGTTATACACCTGCTCCAATGACAGAAACAGAAGTTGATCAACTGTTTACTTTGATCCAAACCTTAATGTCGATGTCGCCAAAATCAAATCCAGAAACCACGAGCAAACTAAATTCCCAATCATTTGAAAAACCATTACAAAAATCCACT
The DNA here is from genome assembly GCA_041177725.1 of Bacillota bacterium. Lineage (GTDB taxonomy): Bacteria > Bacillota_I > Bacilli_A > RFN20 > CAG-826 > UBA970. Next base: position 9,709 of record JBEDAR010000014.1, read on the forward strand.
TCCTTACCGATTAGTTTGTTAGGAATTTTCCTTGTCATCCTTGGACTGGCTGGACTTGGTGGTGGTGGATTTGCCGCTTATTTAGTTTATAGCAATGCAGGGCCCCTTGCTCTGGAACTTGCCGCTGTGATTGCAGGTAGCAGTTTATTTTTTGCACTAACACTGATGACCCTTGCAAGAATTTTAAGAATTGTCCGCGCTCTAAAAGCTTCTCGCTAAATAAACCCGATATAATAAATCCATAGAGGTATCCCTATGGATTTTTTCTTTCAAGTTATTCTTACATTGATTGTCTTTACGGTCGTTGATTTATTTTGGTTGGTCAAAGTAGCACCCAAGCTTTATCGAAAGCACATCGGACATTTAATGGCTGATCAAGTGAATCGAATCGGCGCTTTACTTTTTTATGTAATTTTTATTGTGGGTCTCGTCTTATTTGTCATTTACCCATATCAAGACGACCTACAATTAGGCATTCTTTATGGCGGCGCCTTTGGACTGGTTACCTATGCCACCTATGATTTAACGAACCTTGCAACGCTGAAGGCGTGGCCAGTCACGATTACAATCATTGATTTACTGTGGGGTACGTTTGTTACAGCCGCCACTTCTGGACTGGTAATTTTCGTTTTAGGAATGTTATAAATTTATGGCAATGACCTTATGGCTAATTGGCTTACTGATTGCAGTTATGGTTATCCTCCTTCATTTCATCAACTATTTTTGGATTGCGGTAAAACAAAATAATTTTGGCATTATTGATATTGGCTGGGGCCAAGGTTTCGTCTTGGTTGCTTGGGTTTTAATGCTGACGAGAACATTCTATCTTGGCGTTAATCCAAATATCATTGGCTTCGTGACTTTGGTATTAACCACGATTTGGGGATTGCGATTATCAAGCCATATTCACAAACGCAATCATGGTAAACCAGAAGATAAACGTTATGTTGCGATGCGCGCGAAAATCAAACCGCCCCACGTATTGTTAAAAAGTTTTGTAAGGATATTCCTGATTCAAGCTTTATTGATGTTACTCATATCGATTGTTTTGATCACCAATATCATGTCTGATGTGTTAATACCCATCGAACCGCTTTCATACGCAATCATCGGATTTGGTATGGTGATTTGGTTGCTTGGATTTTATTTTCAAGCGGTTGGTGATCAACAACTAGCCGCCTTTATTAAAGATCCAAAACATCAAGGTCAATTGATTACCACTGGTTTGTGGCGATATACCCGTCACCCGAATTATTTTGGTGAAGTGATGATGTGGTGGGGCATTGCTATCCTAGGATTTGCCAATGCATATCCTATCGTATATCCGTTGATTGCCTTGATTTCACCCTTGATTGTCACTTGGTTATTACGATTTGTATCAGGCGTTCCACTTTTAGAAAAACACATGAAAACCAAACCAGGTTTTGCCACATATGAAAAAACCACGAATATTTTCTTTCCGTGGTTTCCAAAACGTTAACTAAGGATAAGATTAAGCGCCGATACCTAATTCAGGAATAAAGCTTGAATTGTAAATGATGTGTAGCACAATCAGTAAGATGAGAATAGGTGGAATGATGGCGTGAATGGCATTTAATACCCTTAAGTTACCTTTTTTATTTTCTTGCAAATAACCCGTCACACCTTGAACGATTAACAAACTAACCAAAGTGCCACCCGTAAGACTTGGCGCACCCGTTATGGAAAATTGTAAAGCGGCATGTAATACCGCGCTTAATAAGGCGCCGATACCGAAATAGCGATGGTATTTTTGCAAGAAGAGAAGAACTTTTAAATCCCAAGACGTTTTAAGGCCCTTTGATTTATTTCTAATGAGAACTTTTTCAAGAAAAATTTTGACACCCTTTCTTGTTGAACTCATCACGATAAAGAAGACCGTTAAAAACCCTAATAATGCACCCATATTCATTCTCCTTTAATTTAAATGCTTTGAATGGTGAACCAACGATTGTTGGTACCACTTGATAATAACTTGAATTTCTTCACTCGACAACTTATGTCCGAATTTAAACCAGCTTAACGACACATTCGCTCCATGTTTATTTAATACCTGTTTGAGTGCTTGGGTGCTTTCTAAAGGAACAATCGGATCATTATTACCTGCGGTTATCAATACCGTCGTGTTTTTTAGTTCTGGAATTTGATCATCTTTTCTTGGTAGCATCGGGTGCATTAAGATTGCCCCTCTTAAACTATAGGGAATTTGCATCAGCATATTAGCGGCAATATTGGCGCCATTGGAATAACCTACCGCGATCACATCACTGCGATCAAAATCATACGTCTTACTCGCTTGATCAACAAAATCATGCAGTTGACTTGTGCGATACATTAAATCTTGTTCATCAAATACACCCGGAGAGAGACGGCGAAAGAATCGAGGCATACCGTTTTCAATCACTTCTCCCCTCACCGATAATAAATTAGCTTCTTGATCAATCATTTTACCAATCGGTAATAAGTCGTTTTCATCACCACCAGTGCCGTGGAGCAATAAAAGTGTCGGTTTGCTTGGATTTGTACCTTTAATAAATTTGTGAATCATCTTTTAAGCGTCCTAGCAACATTATAGAAGGATTGCTCTATAATAGGTTTGTTAATACTTAGTAAAAGGAGAAAAACAAAGTATGGCAGAAGTAGCAGTTGCGACCTTTGATCAAAAAGTAGATAAGTTGATCAAGTTTAACAAGACGATGGGTCTTGTTCACCTTATTCAAGGTGTGTTGATGATGTTGTTTGCATTCTTTATTTATCCGACGCTTAATGATTCTCAAGCCGCCTTTACGATTCCAGTGATCGGTAATTACCTTGAATTTGTTCCTGGCGAAGGATTAGTCCTTGCAGTGACAGATACCTTATTTGAATTACCATTCTTACCAATGACCGCAAGCTTCTTATTGCTCTCGGCCATTTTCCACTTCTTAATTGCCTTCCCATTTAAGAAAAAATATCGTGCAGGTTTAAGAGTTGGCATCAACCAATTCCGTTGGTATGAATATGCCTTAAGCTCATCGTTAATGATTGTCTTAATCTCTGCATTGTTTGGGGTTCGTGACGTTGCCGTCTTTGCCTTGATTGCCTTATCCAACGCAGCGATGAACCTTTTCGGTTTAGATATGGAATTGTTGAACCAAGGTGAAACTAAAGTCGGAAAGAAAATTAATTGGTTACCCTTTATTTTCGGTACCATTATTGGTTTAGCTCCATGGGTCGCCATTGCCTTCTATATTGGCGTTAATCCTAATTTAGATGCAGTCCCAGGCTTTGTGTGGGCAATCTTAGCTACTTACTTCATCGCTTTCAACACCTTCCCAGTCAACATGCTCTTACAATACTTAGGCATCGGAAAATTCAAAGACTACTTACATGGTGAAAGAGGATATATCGTCTTATCATTGGTTGCCAAAACCATTCTCACTTGGTTAGTCTTATTTGGCGCCTTCCAACCTTCGTAGTTTAACTGACTTCGATTAAGGTAAAATGAAGCTAAGGGAAACCTTAGCTTTTTTGATGAACAATATAAACAAACCAGCAATATATCAAGGCTTTGGTAAAACCCAACAATACTTCGAGGGTTGGTATTTTAAACTTGTTTCAAAAGACCAATTAACATCTCTGGCCCTGATTCCAGGGATTTCGCTAGCCAAAAAAGATCCACATGCTTTTGTTCAAGTTTTTTTAGTTCGTCATGGTGCCAAACCTACTTTAAAAAATAGTTATATTCGTTATCCAGTTTCAGAATTTATTCCCGAAAAAAATCATTTTAAGGTTGCGGTGGGGATGAACCAATTTTCCCTTGAACACCTTCATTTAGATTTAAAACAAGAAGGCTTAGTCATCAAAGGAGATTTACAAATTCTAAATTCCATCCCTTTAAACCAAGGATTTTTAAATCCTTCTATCATGGGACCGTTTGCTTATGTGCCTAATATGGAATGCTACCATGGTGTCATTTCACTACTCCATACCTTTAAGGGTTCATTAAATATCAATGGCGAACTTATTAATTTTACCGATGCTAAGGGATATTTAGAAAAAGATTGGGGCACCTCTTTTCCCTCATCTTACGTATGGATGCAAGGCAACCACTTTCCTGAAGCACAAACATCTTTTTTCTTCTCTTATGCGAACATTCCTTATTTAGGGTTCAAGTTCCAAGGATTGATTTGCCACTTGTATTTGCAAGGAAAGCATTACCGATTTGCAACCTATAACGGTGGCCGTGTGCGTTCAGAATTAATTGAAGAAAAACAAGTGGAGTACGTTTTAAGTCGCGGAGGTTACCGATTACGGATTGTTGGTTCCATTGACCAAGTGGTTAATTTACCCTCGCCTAAATTTGGAAAGATGGATCACACGATCAAAGAAGGTTTATCTGGAGAAATCTTAATATGGTTGATGAAGGGTAAAACCATTGTCTATCAAGGTAAAACTACTTTGGCAGGCATTGAAATCATGAAGAAAAAATGAAAAAAATAATGAAAATCTTTTTAGGTTTCTTCAAATATCTCAGTTTGCTTTTTTATGGATTGATAGTGTTAGGGCTTGTATTGACGGGATTTGAAGTACAACGTATTGAAAATGATTACGGATATGTCAAAACCCAATATGCCAAAACCATCGATGTTGAAGGGTATACCTATTTTTACCGCGAAGTGGGTGAAGATAACACGGAAACCATCTTGATGATTCATGGCTTTTTAGGCTCAAGTTATGATTTCATTCATGTCATGGATGCTTTAAAAGATCGCTATCACATCATTGCTGTGGATCTGATTGGATATGGTTTGTCGGAAAAGTCTTTAGCTTTTAATTATGCCAAAGCCAATCAAGCCACATACCTTGTCAAATTTTTAGATGCCTTGAATATCAATGAGGTTACCGTGATGGCGCATTCCATGGGAGGAGAAGTTTCTTTTCACCTTGCTCATGATTTCCCTGCTTATGTCAATCGCATGATTTTGATTGGTTCTGGTGGTTATGTAGAACCTGCTAACGGGAGTAGTTTAATGCCAACGGATTTACCGTTGTTTGTTTATGACTATATTGCCCAAAATTATTTTGTACAACGGACCGTCTTTTTCACAGCCTACTCAAATGACGAGGTTCAAAGTCAACGGGTAACCCAAGAAGATTTTGATGAAATGTTTATTGTCAACCGCACCATTCCAGGAAACGTGTTACGTGAATTTACTCGCGATAACGATTCTGGCTCAACCAATGATAAACTTAAAGATGTAGAGCAACCCATCCTCTTGATCTGGGGTGAGTTTGATGGATTCATTCCTTTAAGTACAGGTCAATTATTGTTAGCGGAACTCGGTGATAACGCCGACTTAGTGATAATGCCGAATGCAGGGCATTTACCCTTTGATACTTACTTCGAAGACTTTATGCATCATGTGGAGGATTTTCTAATATGAAATATGTGTATTTAAAACAAAAGGTATTTTCCATTCGCGATGAATTTAAAGTTTATGATGAAAACCAAACGTTACTGTATGAAGCAAAAGGAAAGATTCTTACCTTAAATAGCCGCAGGGATTTATTTAAAGTTGGTGAATCGCAACCAATTTACACGATGAAACAAAAAGTTTTAACGTTTGTTCCAACTTATTTTCTGTATGATGCAAACAATCAACAAGTCGCAAAGATGGCCCAACAATTACTCGCCTTCTTTGGGGCAAAATTTAATCTTGTTATCAAAGAAAAAAAATATGACATCAAAGGTGATTTCTTTGGTTATAACTTTTCCATCAATCATGAAGCGGGCTTGGTTGTCCAAATCACCAAGAAATTTTTAAGTTGGGGAGATACTTATCAAATTGCGATTGCCGATACCTTTGATACTGCATTGGCGATTAGTGTGGTGTTGATGATTGATGACTTTATTGATGATCAACGCCGTGCCTCCGCTGCAGCGGCGGCATCTTCTACTGGTGCTAATCGCGGTGGTGGCGGTTCATCAAGAGGTGGAAGACGATGAAAAAACTTTTTCAAAACATCATCGGATTTGTTGTTCAACCGTTAAAGAAAAGTTTTCCTAGATTTCCCGAAGCTATCATTACAAGTTTCCTCCTCGGATTCCTGATGGTTTTAGTCAACGAAATGGCCAGTGAATTTCTCATTGACATTCCTTGGCTTGTTGATGTTAATCGTGTATTATTTCTCATTTTACCGCTAATGATTTTATTACGCTTGGTTCCCGAAAGATGGTCTCATCTAAAGTCATTTTATTGGTATGGGATTGCCTCAATTGTTGTAATTGCTGTCAGTTTATTTATTTTTTTAACCCTAGAAAACATTGCATTAGTTGAACTTAATCGCTTCACCAATTTAGGTTATGCTTTCTATTTGCTCATCATCTTCGTGCCTTATTTGATGAATCGCAATGACATTGGTATTGGCATCATTCTTTTCTTCACCAAGTTATTCGCAAGTTTTTTCTATGCATTCATGTTATTTATTGGCATCTTCGTTGTTTTAATCAGTATTAATGTTTTATTTGCTTTGCAAATTGATTTAATCTTTTACACAAATGTATTTATTGTTATTGCCACATACATCTTTGTTCCTTCATTACTTGACGCTTATCCTAGAACCGATACAGCACTGACGGTAAAAAAAGATTATCATCAAGTTTGGCAAACAGTATTTAAATTCGTCATTGCCCCAGTGATTGCGGTATTTTCCATATTAGTCGTGTTTTATTTAATCACAAGTTTCTTTAATTCTTCAACATACGTGGCCACGGTTTACACTTTTTCAGCGCTCGTGATTGCCTTTGTTGGTATCAGTGCGCAAGTGGCTTTAACACCGATTCCAAAATCCAACAACTTTGTTCAATATTTTGTCTCTTATTTTCATTTCATTTTGATTGTGGTCATGCTTGGTTATTACCTTGAACAGTTTAAAACCATTACTCTCGATGGCATCTCCCTAAGTGTCACCATCCAATTGATGCTGGGTGTATGGCCGTTGATATATGCGTTTTTCATGATTAGAAAAAATAAAGATGCGGTCCACCGAGGTTTATTAGCCTTAACAGGAGCCTTTGTGATGATTGCCGCCTTACCTGGATTAAACGCAGTTAGTTTGACTACGATGTTACTGAACGCCCAATTTCATCAAACGTTGATAACAAACGATATGCTTGATGAAAATAAAACGATTATTCGTCAAGAGACATTAGAAGATGAAACTTATTTCTTTTTATTAAACACACTTTATCAAATGGATCAATTAGGTATGCATCGTTTCCCTTTGGTGCCTGTGGATTACAACCATCCAGATGATTTTGAAGCTGTTTTTGGTGCTAGAGAAGTGGATCCAGTCAATCCTAATGATGAAAGCTTATTCTACAGTCTTGGATTAAATATTATTGATTTAACCTCCTTTCAATACGAATCACTTGTGTATGTTAGTTCCATTACCGATTTAGAAGAAGAACCTTATCTCGGACCGACGATTCAACTTCAATTTGCTGCCGATGAATCGCTTCATCAATATCAGTTGACCGTTACGCGAGAAACGATTTCGGAAACCTTTGATTTATATGCTGATGTTGCCTTAATCCTTAAGGAACGCTTCCAGGCTGATGAACGTAATGATATTCAAGACGCCAATGAAATGCTCGTCAATATAGAATTTGACACCTTCGCTCTTGATATTTGGGTGTTGTCCTGCTTTTCGACTCGTAGCGAATCCTTTTCTAGTTTCTCAATGGGATTCTATTTAGGTTTAAGTAGCCTAAATGGTTAAATCGCTTCAACATACTCGGTGGGGAACACTTTCCTTATCGAATCGGATTGTCATGGCCCCGATGTGCATGTATCAAGCCGATCAAAATGGATTTATTCAACCTTTTCATCATGCCCATTACACCGCACGAGCCTATGGTGGTGTGGCGATGGTGATTATGGAGGCCACCTCCGTGGAGTCTCGAGGAAGAATTTCTGATCGAGATGTTGGGATTTATCAAGACGAACACATTCAAGGTTTAAAAAAATTAGTCGAAGAGGTGCATCAAGCAGGTGCTCTGATAGCGATTCAACTTGCCCACGCGGGAAGAAAAAGTGGCATTCAAAATCAATCTGCGATTGCCCCTAGTGCGATTCCATTTTCTAAAGATTATGGCACACCAAAGGCCATGACACTAGCCGATATCAAAGTTGTGATTAAAGGTTTTCAACAAGCTGCTTACCGTGCCCAGCAAGCTGGATTTGATGGAATTGAAATTCATGGAGCGCATGGCTATTTAATTAATGAATTTATCTCACCCTTAAGTAATCATCGCCAAGATATGTACGGTGGCTCCGTTGAAAATCGCACTCGGTTTCTAAAAGAAATATTGATGGAAGTTCGTAAGGTTTTTAAGGGTGAGGTGTGGGTAAGATTATCAGCAGAAGAATATGCTGACGGTGGTCATCATCTTCCTGAAACCATTCAAGTTCTTAAACTGATTGAACCATACATTGCTGGTGTTAATGTCAGTAGCGGCGGTGTGGTGCCGACCACCATTCAAACGAAACCTGGTTATCAATTACCATTTGCCAATCAAATTCAGGCTGCAGGTATCTTAACGATTGGTGGTGGATTGATTACGTCATTAGAACAAATTGAATCCGCGCTTGATCGTGATTGTCACTTGATTTATCTAGGTCGAGAGTTATTACTCAACCCTTATTTTGTCTTACAACAAATAAAAAAACATGCGCCTGAACGCATGTTGAAACCCTATCAAAGAGGATAATTAGTCCTCTTCTTTTTGATTTGGTTTTGGTGATTTCTTTTTTGTCATCGTTCCCCAAACTTTTAATTTGAGATAACCAATGACGACAACTGCAACGGCAATCAATATCCAACCCCACCAAGGCATGTTATGAACTCCTTTCTGCGTTCACACGCCGAATAAAAAAGTTTAATGCAAAGCTAGCGATGATGATCATATAAACAGTGCCAATCACTAAGTACCAACCAAAGGTTAAATCATTGGGGCCCTGCGTATGAAGCGCTAGATTATAGAAGCCTTTAACCGCCCAAAAATTAGGAGAAATGCCTAAGATAAATTGTTTCCAGTCTCCAAATGCATCTAATAAAATCAGTAATGGGACCATAAAAACAATGCCACCCGATTTCATCAACGCGAATCCTTCAATTTTATTTTTAGCAAGGGCGGCCATTAACGCCCCAGCCGTTGGGGTGATTAGACTCGATACGATCGAAAAAAGAACAATCGAAAGATTATCAATGGAGGTTAAACCAAAAGACAATTCGCCATAAGCAAACGAAAAAGTTTCTCCAAAGAAATACTTCATGCCGAACAACATCACAAAATTTCCAAGCACACCAAAAATGAACGCATAGGTAGTTTTAAATAAGGTGTATCCTTTCACGGTGATGGGAGAGAC
>JBEDAR010000015.1:0-3272 GCA_041177725.1 Bacillota bacterium
CTTGATGCAACTTTCACGTTTTAATAACCTAAGAATTGGCATGTTTTTTGGCGGCGTTTCAAAATTCGGGCAAATTAATGCTTTACGTCAAGGTGTGGATATTGCAGTCGCGACGCCAGGCCGTTTATTAGACTTAATGAGAGAAAGAGTATTTCATCCTTCCCATATTAAAATGGTCGTACTCGATGAAGCAGATCAAATGTTAGATATGGGATTTTTACCAGATGTTAAAACCATTTTAGCTTCGATTCCTAAACCCAGACAATCCGCTTTATTTTCCGCGACCATGCCTGAACCTATTGCGAATTTAGCCGCATCATTTTTACATGAACCTGTTCGGATTGCCATTACACCAGTTAGTCAACCTTTACAAAAAATTAATCATCAAACAATTCGCATCGAGAAAAACCAAAAATTATCGATGCTGATGCATTTATTAAAAAATGAAGCGTTAAAATCGGTGTTAATTTTTGTTCGAACGAAACGTGGCGCCAAACGAACAGCGTTAAATTTAACCCACCAAGGGCATCAAGTGGTTGAACTGCATGGTAATCAGTCCCAAGCTCAACGGCAATTTGCGATGAAAAAGTTTAAAGAAAAACATGTCAGAATTTTAGTGGCAACTGATTTAGCAAGTCGTGGTATTGATATCGATAAACTTTCACATGTGATTAATTTTGATATGCCAGAAACCGCAGAAGCCTTTTTGCATCGGACGGGAAGAACAGGTAGAGCGGGATTTTCAGGCGATGTCATTAACTTGGTTTCAAGAGAAGAAAATAGTTTGATTCACATGATTAATCGCCATACTGGCCTCAATTTAAATCCTCAACCACTCAAAGATTTTGTATTTGATCCAACCCTTGTTATCCATGGCGGCGACGATCACGGAGAAGGTGACCGTTCTGGTTATGCTAGACATCGTCGTCCAAGTGGTGGTGGTCAAAGTCATTTTCATGGTTCCTCAAGTGGACCAAGGCAACCAAACCGTTCTTATGGTAATCGACCATATGCTGATCGCCAAGATAGACCCAAAACGCAAGGGTTCCGTGATGATCGTGCTTCGAAAACTGAAAATGAATCAAGACCTGTTCCTTCAGCATCCAAACCAAGTTATCAAAAGTCTTATACTGGTAAATCATCATGGGGACAACGTCCTCCACGAAATGATTCAAGGCCTTCGAGGTTTCCACCAAGAAAAGACGGATTTAAACGCAATCCTTAATTAACGCTTTTGATTCGATTCAGCTACTTGAATGCGATTTAATGCTCTTGCTAAGGCAGCTTTTGCTCTAGCTTCATCTATTTTTTCAGTCTTTTCTTTTAATCTTTCTTCGGCACGTTTCATTGCTTCTTTAGCACGCATTACATCGATTTCATCGGCACGTTCAATCGCATCCACTAATAAAATCGTTTGATTTTTTTGGACGGATAGCACGCCACCGGAAACAGCAAAGAAAGTGGTTTTTTTATCCACTAGCATATGCATCGGTCCGGTTTTAAGAATCGTTAATAAAGGTGTGTGATTTGCTAAAATACCCAATTGCCCTGCCGTTGTCATCACACTTAAAAGTTCGACTTTACCGTCGAAGACTTTTCGTTTTGGGGTGATAATTAAAACAGGAAAATTCATGTTATTTTAAAGTCTCAGCCTTCGTAATGGCGTCTTCAAAGGTACCCACATAAAGGAAAGCACCTTCAGGTAGTTTGTCGCCTTTACCATCCAAAATCATTTGCACACTACGAACGGTATCTTTAATTTTGACAAATTTACCAGGAATGTTATTGAAGGGTTCGGCAACGAACAGTGGTTGTGATAAATAATTACGAATTCTTCGGGCGCGGCCGACAATTTGCTTGTCTTCTTCTGATAATTCATCAACGCCTAAAATCGCAATGATATCTTGTAAATCTTTATACCGTTGTAAGACTTTTTGTGCGCCGACGGCTGCTTGATAATGATCTTTACCAACAATATTTGGATCAAGGGCAAGGGAGGTGGAGCCTAAGGGATCAATCGCTGGATAAATACCTAAGGCTGCGGTTTGCGTATCAAGAACCGTTTTGGCATCTAAGTGGGCAAAGGTAGCAGCAGGCGCAGGGTCTGTTAAGTCATTCGCTGGAACATAAACCGCTTGAACAGAAGTAATAGATCCATCTTTTGTAGAGGTAATCCGTTCTTGTAATTGACCCATTTCTGTGGTCAAGGTAGGTTGGTAACCAACCGCAGATGGCATACGACCTAATAATGCTGAAACTTCACTACCGGCTTGTGAGAAGCGGAAAATATTATCAATGAATAATAAAACATCTTGTTTTTTTACATCACGGAAATATTCTGCTAAGGTTAAACCAGTCAAACCGACGCGCATCCGGGCACCGGGTGGTTCATTCATTTGCCCAAAGACGAGTGCCGTTTGAGGCAAAACATTCGATTCTTTCATTTCTCGATATAAATCATTACCTTCCCGAGAACGTTCGCCAACACCAGCAAAGACAGAGAGACCTTTTTGTTCAAAGGCAATATTATGAATTAATTCTTGGATTAAAACGGTTTTACCAACACCAGCCGATCCAAATAGACCAATTTTTCCACCTTTAAGATAAGGGCAGATTAAATCGATAACCTTAATCCCAGTTTCTAAAATATCGCGACTGGTTTTTTGATCAGCAAATGTAGGAGGTTGACGGTGAATCGGCATTTTTGGACTGGTAGAAAAATCATCACCAAGACCGTCGATGGGTCGACCAAGAACATCAAACATTCTTCCTAACGTTTTTTCACCGACTGGAATCGTGATCGGTGCACCGGTATTGATGACTTTCATACCACGGACAAGACCTTCGGTAGGACCCATGGCCACGGTTCTAACCAAATCATCACCAATATGTTGAGCAACTTCAACTACAAGCGATGCTTTGCCCTCAAGGGGAATTTCTAAAGCGGTTAATAAAACGGGTAAAGTTTGATTGGGAAAACGAATATCGACAATTGGACCAATAACTTGAACAATAGCCCCGTTAGGCATGCTTTCCTTTTTTTCTTTGTTAATTAATTTTGCCATGCTTTTGTCCTCCTTAGGATGAAGCACCACCGATAATCTCGGCGATTTCTTGCGTAATGTTAGCTTGGCGTTGTTTATTGAAGTCGAGTTGCAATTGCTCAACGAGTTCATCAGCATTATCAGAGGCTTTTTCCATCGCATTTCTTCGAGAGGATTGCTCTGAAACTTGACTTTCAATTAGGGTGGAATAAGTCGTATTTTTTAAAT
>JBEDAR010000016.1:0-5124 GCA_041177725.1 Bacillota bacterium
ATAAATGATTGAGGTTTTAAAACCAAATCGACGATGATTTTCCATAAATCAAAAAGTTTAAGGCGTATAGTATCCTCAATGAGAACTTTTCGATGATAAATCGGATTAGATTCGGTGATATTAAAATTGATGAATAAGATATGTTTGGTGGTTTGATATTGAACTTTCTTGATGATTAACTTTTCAAAAAGTTTGTACTCTTGATGCTGACTGATGAGAAACATGAATTCTTCGCGATCATGGGTGTTATCAAAGCTAAATTGACCAAATTTATTTGCTAGTGATTCAATCACAATCGCTGGTGATTGAAGTTTGTTTTTAAGCAAGTAAAGAATTATCTTTTGTGAGAGCGGTGAGTACTGTTGATGATTTACATCGGCATAATCAATTTTGTTCTGAATGATGTATTGAACCCATTCATGCATCGCGTTTTCCATGAGATATTCAATAAATAATTTTCCATACACATCAGGAAAACCAATATTTAGATTTTGAGGATTGTGTTGTTTAAAATCATCAAAACCCCTTTTCATCATTCTGATATATTCGGAGTCAGTATCGGGTTGGTCTTTGGGTCTGCGGGTGGCAATTAAATCATCTAAACTGATTTTAAATAGTTTGGCAATTTTCATTAGATTTTCAATATCAAATGAGTTACGACCGTTCAAATTTTGCGAAACGGCTGCTTTGGTAATATGCAATTCATTGGCTAAATCATCTTGAGTCATTCGATTCTCTTTAAGTAACTCTTTAATAAATGCTCCAACTTTAACATTGTCTATAATTTCTGCCATGGATGCTTCCCCTTGGCAAAATTATCTCAAAAAAAAATAAAAATGAATCTTATTCTTACTTAACACAAAAAAATATGGTTCAATTTCAATGATTGATTTATAAAACGTCCTGGTTTAGTTTTGCTTAACTGTTATAACTCAACATTATGATAAACGTTTTGCACATCTTGTAATTCGTCTAAAACATCCAATAATTGCTTAAAAAGTTGTAAATTTTCACCTTGTAGGGTCATCATTTCATTTGGAATAAGGGTGATTTCTGCAACAATGAATTTAGAAACACCCATCGTTTCTAGAACCTTCTTAGCTTGAGCAAAACTCGTGGGATTTACTAACACTTCCAGTTGGTCTGCTTGACTGTTGATTTGTTGCACGTCTACATCACCAAGAATAAGTTGTTCTTCAACGATAGCTTGGGTTTGACCGGTGAAGACCAGTTGCCCATATTCGGTAAAATTAAATAACACTGAACCCATTTTGCCATTGCGCTTGGTAATCGCAGATCGAACCTCAGAAATGGCTCGGTTCGTATTATCAGTCAACGTATCCACAATTAAAAAACAACCACCAGGACCAAAAGCTTCGTAACGACCTGCATTATAAGCTTCCACTTCGCCACCAGCGGCTTTTTTAATCGCGCGTTCAATAACTTCACGCGTAACATTTAATGCCCGATATTTATCAATCGCTGCTCTTAAGGATAAATTACTATCAGGATCCGGAGCACCAGATTTTGCAGCCATATAGATTTCTTTAGAAGCGCGCATAAATAATGCCGAGCGCTTTGCTGCTGTCGCTGCCATTGAAGAGGCTCTCACTTGATAGGCTCGTCCCATATTATCTCTCCCTTAAATCTTAAAAATTATATCACTTGAAACGCAAACGGTTAATCGTTTTTAATTGATATTTTTCGATAATATCAAATAAAATCTGATATTTATTGCCAACATAAGCATCGGGGGCATGAGCGTCTAATCCCACGATCGTTGTGACGCCATATTCTTTGGCGATGGCCCAAAACCCTTCATAAGGGTAAGGATAGCGATATTCACCATGAATCATCATCAGACCTCGACCATTAATGCCACCGAGATTGAGTTCAAGGGGAACATTAAACTGTACTGATGCTTTAGCGAGTTTGTGAGCCACAGCTTTTGCATGCTCATCCCAGCCACCACCATAACCTAGCATGTAAAGATCAGGATGGGCAACATATGAAAACAAACCAGTTTTCATCGCAGCGATGATACTATCTGCATATTCGTGAATCAAAGCAGGATCTTTTACAGAAGCATAATAAATAGGGAAACTTTTGTTGACCAAACGAAAATGCTGACCCAAAATTAAATATTCAAACCCATGATCTTTTTTTAAGCTTTGATAATAAGTGTCAAATACAGGATAGTATTCGGCTTCAAATCCTAAATGAACTTGAATGTCTTTAGCATATTGTTTTTTTAATTGCAGTACACTTTGTTGGTAGTCCGCTAATTGACTGTATTCGCCTCGCATTCCCGGTTGGGAGATGCCTGGGAAAAAGATATGATCAGAAAAACCAATCACTTTAAAACCATTGGCGATCGCTGCCTTCACATAAGCTTCATCGGTTCCATAAGCATGGCCGCAACGTGTGGTATGAGAGTGGTAACAATAATCTAGTTTATTTTTCATAACGTACCTTCTCTAAACATAAACCTTGAGGTTCTGCTTTATAAGTGACAGGTCCTTTAACTTTATTGTCCAAATAATCTTGAATGGTTTCAAGTGATATTTTTCCCTCGCCTAAGGCAATTAAAGAACCGATGATCATTCTCACCATATAAGTCATAAATCCATTACCAACAATCGTAAAGATTAATAATCGACCTTGTTGCTTGAGTGAGAATTGAAAAATCTTGCGAATAAAATCAGCACCATCTTCTTTCTTCGTCGTGAAATGCCGAAAATCATGCTCACCTAAAAAATATTTCATTGCCTGACGAATCTTTGATATCGCAAGTGAGTGAGGGAGATGCATCACGGTATCTTGTAAGAAAGGATCACGTTCACCTAATAAAATTTTGTAAGTATAAGTTTTCTTAGAATGTTGATACCGCGCTTCAAAAGACCAAGGTACTTTTTTTAAACTCACAAGGTAAATATCAGCATCAATGAGGCGATTAAAAGCATAAAGCATTTTTGAGGTTGTCAGGTTGGTGATGGCATCCATATGGAACGCAAAACCCCTAGCATGAACACCAGCATCCGTGCGAGAGGCCCCATAGACCTGAATCGGTTGATTGAGGATTTGAGCAAATGTTTTTTCAACGTGTTCTTGAACCGATTGACCTTGTTTTTGCGTTTGCCAACCTTGGAACTTGGTTCCTTTAAACATTAAGATGCCAACCAATCTTTGTTTCATGATTTATAAAGGTAAAGTAAATCCAGTAACATACAACATTACAAAAATACTTAAATAGGTTAAGACGAACAATAGGGCTAACTTATCTCGATGTTGCCATCTTAATTCTCGATATCTTGTTCTTTTTGCACTGGGGTCGTAACCACGCGCTTCCATGGCATTCGCTAATTCTTCACTTCGTTGAAAGGCAGAGATAAAAAGAGGAACGATTAAAGATACCATTGCCGTTAATTTTTCTTTGAGTTTTCCATGCATAAAATCAACACCACGTGAGGCTTGCGCTTTCATGATGCGATAGGTCTCTTCTAAAAGTGTGGGAATAAAACGAAGGGCAATACTCATCGTCATTGCCACTTCATGACTGGGAAAACGAATCACTTTCAAAGGTGATAAATACCATTCAATCGCGTAAGTTAAATCGAGCGGTCTTGTTGAAGCAGTGATGACGAGGGTCAAGGCAATCATCAAGACTAAACGAAACACGATGTAAAAGGTTTGTAGTAGTGCTGCGTAATAAATCTTGAGACCCCATATATCAAAGTATCCACTGATTTCTTGCGTATTGGGTAGTAATAAATTAATGACGAATAAAAAGAGAAGCATGAACCATAAAGGTTTCAATTGGCGATAAAGCTGACTAAATGTAATCTTGGTCATCCGCATCACGATGGCAATCAAAATAAAGATCAAGGCATATAAAGCTAAATCCGTCCATACAGAACCAAATCGTAAAAAAATCGAGACCATCAACGCGATCATCGCAAATAACTTAATGCGAGGATCTAATCGATGCATGAGCGAGTCATAAGGCATGTAGCGGCCAAGGGTAATGGATGCCATTATGAATGTCCCTTCCATCCTTGAATGAAATCCGTCAAGGATCGTTCTTGTTTTGAGGTGATCTTTTTCCCTTTTTTTCTTAGTTTTTCAATCAGTTGCACGAGTGGAGGTTTGATAAAACTTTCACTTTGCTGATGACCATAAAATAAAGATTGAGGAGAAGTTTGAGCAATGATTTTGCCTTGTTCCATGACAATGACTTGAGTGGCAAACTTCAACACCAATTCCATATCATGGGTCACCAAAATAATCGTCATTCCTTGTTGGTGAAGATTGCGGAATAATGCCATCATGTTAGAGGCGCCTTCTGGATCAAGACCAGCAGTCGGTTCATCTAAAATCAAGACTTTGGGTTGCATCGCTAAAATCCCAGCGATGGCAACTCTTCGCCTTTCACCACCGGAAAGTTCGAAAGGTGAACGATCAAAAAAAGTTGAATCTAATCCTACTTGAAAGAGTGCAACTTGAGCGGCTTCTCGCGCTTCATTTTTGGTCTTACCAAAATTTAAAGGTCCAAACATGACATCATCCATCACGCGTTCTTCAAAGAGTTGAGCTTCGGGAAATTGAAAAACCACACCAGCATATTGACGTATTTTTTTTACTGATTTGGGTAGTTGGTTTGCCCGAATCGTAATGCCGTTCACTTCTAATTCACCTGAAGTGGGCAACAATAAAGCGTTTAGATGTTGAATCAAGGTCGACTTACCACTGCCAGTATGACCAATGATAGCCGTAAAACTCTTTTCTTCAATCACCAGCGAAACATCTTGTAAAGCTTCAAATTGAAATGGTGTTTTTTGAGAATAGATATGAAATACATGATGAAGTTTTATCGGCATAACGCTTCCGCCCATGCATCAAGATCAAAGATTTGTTTTGGCGCTTGTTTGGGAAATGCTGCTAAGAGTTCATAGACAAAAGGTAAGGACAATCTTAAGGTGCTAACGAGTTTAAGATCGCGGAACAAGGTATCTGGTGCACCATGAAATGCCAATCGACCTTCATTCAAAACCAAGATTTGATCGGCAAGCACAGCTTCTTCTACATCATGGGTAATGGCGAGGATAGTTAAGGAAGGATATGTTT
>JBEDAR010000017.1:0-8055 GCA_041177725.1 Bacillota bacterium
CAACTCAACACCCTTATTGTGGAAGGGGAAAAAGGTAGGCTTATTAAAGAGGGTATAAAAGTTGCGATTATTGGTAAACCTAATGTTGGAAAATCTTCACTCCTTAACGCGCTGATAAATGAAGAAAAAGCAATCGTTACTGACATCGCTGGGACTACAAGAGATGTGGTCGAAGCTGAATTAAATCTTCAAGGGGTGGTGTTAAAAATATTGGATACTGCTGGGATTCGGCAAACCGAAAACGTCATTGAAGCAATCGGTATTCGTAAATCGATTGAAACCGTTCAACAAGCCGACCTTGTCATTTATGTATTAGATGCAACCAAACCAACTAAATTCGAAAATGAGGAATTAAACATCATCCTAGAAAACAAACCTGTGATTGAAGTGTTTAACAAAAGTGACTTGGTTGAGAAACGCAATCAAGGAAGACTTTACATTGCCGCTAAAACAAAAGAGATTCAACCGCTTTTGAATGCCATGATTCAACGTTTAGGCATCCAAGAAGCAAATTACTACACGCCAAGTTTCAACAACACCAGACAACTCGCATCCTTAAAGCAAATTCGTGAACATTTACAAAAAGCGATTGAAGACGCAGCACAAAACTTAACCACAGATTTGCTCTCTTCATCCCTTCAATTGGCGTATCAAGAAATCATACGTTTGTTGGGTTTAGAAGGAAAAATGAATTTAGAAGGTGAAATCTTTTCACGGTTTTGTGTGGGAAAATAATGAAATTAATTGACACACACTGTCATTTGAATGCCGATCCTTTTTTTGATTCTTGGGCCTCGATAGTAGCTCAAGCAAATCAGGCCGGTGTTTCGAATATGTTTGTGGTGGGGTGGGATGAAAACTCCTCTAAAAGAGCCATTGATATATCGATACAAAACCCAAATATCAACGCAATCATTGGTCTACACCCAGTTGATATCAAAGAAGAATCTTTGCTTAGCTGGATTCCAAACCAATACCACAACGCAAAAAAATTCATCATTGCAATTGGTGAAATTGGCCTAGATTATCATTGGAAAAAAGAATTTAAAGACCAACAATTACAAATCCAATTTCTCATTAAGCAAATTGATATTGCCAACCAACTTAATCTACCTGTTGTGATTCATTGCCGTGATGCTTATGAAGCAATCCTACCTATTTTAAAAACTTACCGGGTTAAACAAGGTGGGGTAATGCATTGTTATGCTGGACCCTCTGACCTTGTACCAGCATTTATCGATTTAGGTTTTTTTCTATCTTTTGGTGGTCCGATTACATTTAAAAACGCCACAGAAGCTAGGGTTGCATTAAAAACCACCCCACTCGAACGCATACTTATTGAAACGGATAGTCCCTACCTAAGCCCCCATCCATTAAGGGGGAAACAAAACACACCAGCAAACCTCCCCATAATTTTTAATCAAGTTTGTGAAACGTTGGAAATAGAAAAAGAAACACTTGAAAAAACACTTTACCATAACACACTTAAAGCATTTCACGTGAAAACATTATGAAGTTAAAATTGGATGCGCTTATTGTGGTAGAGGGGACAACGGATGTCCAAAAGTTAATGCCAATGGTCGAAGCAGAATTTGTGGTCACCAATGGTTCTGCTGTCTCCAATGAAACCATTCAATTCATTCAACAGGCCAAACTTAGGGGGAAGGAAGTAATTGTCCTAACCGATCCCGATTTTCCTGGAGAGCAAATCCGCCGTAAACTTGATCAATCCATCCCTGGTTTAACCCATATTTTCCTTGATCAAAAACATGCAATCGCTAGACATAAGGTTGGAGTTGCGCAAGCAGAATCCGATTATCTTTTGCAATCTTTAAGACACAAAGTCAGCGCAAAACCAACACAAAAACAAACTATAACGATGGAGGATTTGCATAATTTAGGTTTGGTTGGAAGGGATTTCTCCTTTGCATTAAGGAGTAAAGTTTTAAACCATTTCCATCTAGGTTTTGCTAATGTAAAAACCATGTTAAAGCGTTTAAATTTTCTTGGTATCAAAGCGGATGAGGTAAAATCAATCTTATGAAACGCTATCAACCGATTGAACAATTATTGAATGAACTCCACGTGTCACCACTCAAAAGATATGGCCAAAATTTTTTGATTGATGATCAGGTTATATCGACAATTGTTCAGAGTGCGAAAATTGAAAAAAACGATCGCATTTTAGAAATTGGACCTGGATTGGGTGCGATTACCCAAGCACTTCCATTTTCAATCATCCAATACACCTCATATGAAATCGACCAAACCTTTCATCGATATTTAGAAAAACAATTCCCGCAAGCAACCCATCACCGCCAAAACTTCCTAAAAGCCAGTTCGGAACCGATTGATATTATTTTAGGTAATCTTCCCTATTACATGACAACTGAGATTATTGAAAAAATATATAAAGATTTTTCAAATCTTAAACGTGCCGTCATTATGGTGCAAAAAGAAGTTCTCCCAAGATTAATTGCAAAACCCGGTGATGAAGCATATGGGCCTCTTGCAATCTTTTTAGCAACACTTGGAACCATTGAAACAATTATTGAGGTGAATCCACAATCATTTTATCCAGAACCCCATGTCCAATCGGTCATCTTTAAAATTGAAGGATTAGACGGTGGCCCATTGGTCCAAACCAAAGCATTCTTTTACTTCATCAAAAAATTATTTCTTCATCGTCGTAAAACCATTCTCAATAATTTGGAAAGTTTGACGAAGGATAGGACCAAGGCTAACCGCATGTTAAATCAAGTTGGGATTGCGGCTAACGCAAGACCAGAAACCATCTCTGTTCAACAATACTTAGCTTTATTTGGTTTAGAACCGCTATAAAACAATTTATAATTAAAAAGGGAGAAACTTATCATATGGAATTATTTGGCATTATCATGGCCGCCGGAAAAGGCACCAGAATGAAATCTTTGGATGCTACCAAAAGCAAGGTTGCTTTTGATTTATTAGGTGTACCCCTTGTTGGTCACGTCATCAATGCTTTAAAACCGCTAAACTTACAAAGAACCATCACCATAGTTGGTCACGGTGGAGACACAACCATGAAAGTTGTTGAAGGTCGTTCGGAAGTGGTTTGGCAAAGAGAGCAAAAAGGTACCGGACACGCGGTGATGCAGGTAGCGCCACTTCTTGAAGGTAAACCAGGGACAACATTAATTGTGTCTGGTGATACACCACTCATCACAAGTAAGAGTTTGGAACAGTTGCTCAAAACTCACATCGATGGTGGATTTGACTTAACCATTCTCACTTCCATCGTTCCCAATCCCTACGGATATGGAAGGATGATTCGCAACCCAAAAGGTCAAGTAACAGCGATTGTTGAAGAAATTAACGCTTCCGATCAAGAAAAGAAAATTCAAGAAATTAACACCGGTTTTTATGTTTTTAACAATCAATTATTATTTAAATATTTAAAAGAATTACCACCCAATCCTAAAAACGGCGAATATAACATCACCTTCTTAATCAAGATGTTTATGGACAAAGGTTTTAAAATTGGTGCATCTACCGTCGATACTTTTGAAGAAACCCTCGGCATAAATGATCGTGCCCAACTCGCGGAAGCTAGATTAATTATGCAACGTCGTATCAATCACCAACACATGGTAAATGGTGTGACCATTGAAAATCCAGACAATACATTTATTTCTCCACAAGTTAGCATTGGTCAAGACACCGTTATTCAAACAGGGGTATATTTAATTGGTCAAGTTAAGATTGGCCAAGGTAATGTCATTGGCGCAAACACCACCATTGAAAACACGATCATTGGTAACCAAAATCATATTGAATCTTCTAAAATTACAGACGCCACCATCGGTAATCAAAATCATATTGGCCCCTTTGCCCACATTCGCGGTCATGCCGTTATTACCAATGAAACTAGAATTGGAAACTTTGTTGAAATTAAAGCAGCCAAACTCAACCAAGGTGTTAAAGCGGCTCATTTAAGTTACCTTGGTGATTGTGAAGTTGGCGAACGCACGAATATTGGTGCAGGAACGATTGTTGCCAATTATGACGGCAACAAAAAACACCACACCAGTATTGGAAAAGATGTATTTATTGGTTCCGGAACCACCCTTATCAGTCCGGTAACGATTGAAGATGAATCGATTATCGCAGCCGGCAGTACGATTAACCAAAACGTCAAAAAAGGCGACTTAGCGATTGCAAGACAACGCCAAGAAAATAAACCAGGTTATTATCGTCACTGGTTAAAAAAGATTGGAAAATAAATAGTAAAAGAAAAACCCACCAAACATCAATGGTGGGTTTTCAATTTATTTTTAAGCCTTCTTCGTAGCGCGGTTTGCTTTGATTGCCGCTTGAGCAGCCGCTAATCGAGCAACTGGGACGCGGAATGGTGAGCAAGAGACATAGTTTAAACCAGCATTATGGAAGAATTCAATCGATAATGGGTCACCACCGTGTTCACCACAAATACCAACCTTAAGATCAGGGCGAGTCTTGCGACCATCTTGAACAGCCATTTTGATTAACTTACCAACACCGTTTTGGTCAACAGTTTGGAATGGATCTTGTTCAAAAATCTTGGTCTTATAGTAGTCAGGTAGGAATTTACCAGCGTCATCACGCGAGAAACCGTAGGTCATTTGTGTTAAGTCGTTAGTGCCAAAACTGAAGAACGTTGCTTCAGTTGCAACAGATTCTGCTAACAATGCAGCCCGTGGGATTTCAATCATCGTTCCCACTTGATAGGTTAACTTTTGACCACTTGCAGCAATTTCTTCTTGAGCCGTTTGTTCAATGATTTCCTTCACAAACTTTAATTCTTTGACATCTAAGACTAAGGGAATCATGATTTCAGGAACGACTTTCTTTCCTAATTTCTTTTGCGCATCTAAAGCCGCACGAATAATCGCTCTGGTTTGCATTCTACCGATTTCTGGGTAAGAAACATCCAAACGAACACCACGGTGACCCATCATTGGGTTGAATTCATGTAAGAAGTCAATTCGTGCTTTGACTTGAGCAACCGTCATCTTGAGTTCAGTTGCCAATTCTTTAATCTTGTCTTCTTCTTGTGGTAAGAATTCGTGTAGAGGTGGATCAAGTAAGCGGATGGTAACGTTTAAATCTTTCATCGCCATAAAGAGTTCATAGAAGTCTTTTTGTTGGAAAGGTAAGAGTTTAGTCAACGCTTCTTCTCTGACTTCTAACGTATCGGCAAGAATCATTTTACGAACATAGAAAATTCTTTCTTTATCAAAGAACATATGTTCAGTACGGCATAGACCAATACCTTCGGCACCAAACTTTAACGCAGTTTCTGCATCTTTTGGTGTATCGGCGTTGGTACGAACTTTTAAGGTACGGTATTCATCTGCCCATTTCATGATCCGACCGAAGTAACCAGTCAAACCAGCTTCCACACGCGCAATATCACCTTCGTAAACCATACCTGTTGAACCATCGATTGAGATGGTGTCTTTACTTGTATACGTTTTATTTCCAAATTTCACAGTACCTTTATGTTCATCAATAACAGCAGTGCCAACCCCAGCAACACAGGTTTTACCCATACCGCGAGCGACAACAGCAGCGTGTGAAGTCATTCCACCACGCGCAGTGAGAATACCTTGAGCTGCCACCATGCCTTCAATATCTTCTGGTGAGGTTTCGGCGCGAACAAGAATCACTTTTTCGCCAGCGCCACCACGTTTTGCAGCGTCTTCAGCTGTAAAGGAGATTTTACCAGTCGCAGCACCTGGTGAGGCTGGTAAACCTTCACCAACGGGTGTCATGGATTTAATCGCTTTAGGATCGAAACTTGGGTGGAGTAAGGTGTCGAGAGATTTTGGATCAACACGCATCACCGCTTCTTCAGGAGTGATAACCTTTTCATCCACTAAATCACAAGCAATCTTCAAAGCAGCGGCAGCGGTACGTTTACCATTGCGGGTTTGTAAGAAGTAGAGCTTACCTTCTTCTACGGTAAATTCCATATCTTGCATGTCTTTATAATTACCTTCAAGAATCTTCACAATGTCTAAAAAGTTTTGATAGACCTTAGGTTGAGTCTTTTGTAAATGTTCAACAGGTAAAGGTGTACGAATGCCAGCGACCACGTCTTCACCTTGAGCATTCGGTAAGTATTCAGCATAAAGTTTCTTTTCGCCTGTAGATGGGTTACGTGAGAATGCCACACCGGTGCCCGAAGTATCGCCTTTATTACCAAACACCATGGATTGCACGTTAACCGCTGTTCCCCATTCATATGGGATGTTGTTCATCTTACGATAGACGTTAGCGCGTGGGTTGTCCCAGGAACGGAAGACGGCAGTGATAGCTTCGATTAATTGCACTTTTGGATCATTTGGAAAATCTTCACCAAAGACTTTTTTGTAATATTCTTTGTATTTTTTGACTAATGCTTTTAAATCCTCAGCATTTAATTCGGTGTCTAGTTTCACACCCTTTTTATGCTTCATTTCTTCTAGCATTTTATCCATTTCAGTACGGCCGTGATTTTTCGCAATGTTGGTGTACATTAGAATAAAACGACGATAAGAGTCATAAGCGAATCTTTCGTTGTTGGTTTCTCTGGCAACCACTTCAACCGTTGTGTCATTTAACCCTAAGTTTAAGATGGTGTCCATCATGCCAGGCATGGAGACCCTTGCGCCCGAACGAACTGAGACCAAGAGTGGATTTTTATTACCACCAAAATTTTTCTTGGTATCTTTTTCGACAACCGTAATCGCGTCATAGATTTCTTGGATTAATTCTTTAGGAAGTTTTTTCTTACTTGCATAATATAAATTGCAAGCTTCAGTGGTGACGGTAAATCCTTCTGGAATCGGGATTCCCATCAAGGTCATTTGGGACAATCCCAAACCCTTACCACCAAGAAGGTCTTTACCCATTCCCTTGGTTTTTTTGAAGTTATAGACGTACTGTTTAGTTTCGGCCATAAGTGCTCCTTTTTAAGCATCCATTCGTTATTGAAGTAGAATGCTCGCGAGTAAAATCATATCACAAACCGTTTTAACCTTCCATAAAATCGAATGGGTAAAACCCGTGAAATCTCGTTATAATGTTTTTAACGAAATTCATGACATTAAAAAACGAACCCCTTGCCTTAACCATCGACTTTGGAACCCAATCGGTTCGCGTGAGTATTTTTAACCGACAAGGGGAAATATTAGCCATCAAAAAACAAGTTTACAACCCAACCTATGAGTCAGCAAAACCAGGATATGCTGAGCATGACGCTTCATTTTATTGGGACAACCTTAAAAAAGTCACGCTTGCACTGAAACAAGATCATCCCGAATTATTAAAACAAGTCACCACGGCTGCCATGACGGCTTTTCGCGGCACCGCCATTATGTTAGATCGGGACAAAAAACCAGTCCGAAAAGTGATTCTTTGGCTGGATCAAAGGCTCGCTAAATTTGAACCCTTCTCTTTGTTTCACAACATCGCGTATCATGTTCTCGGTTTATACCAAACAGCAAAATTAAATTCTCGAAGAACCATGGCCAGATGGGTACGACAAAACGAACCCGAAACCTGGAAACGGGTGAAGTATTATGTCGCCCTATCAACTTATTTTAATTACTTATTAACTGATCAACTCACCGATAGTGCTGCAAACATGATTGGTCACTATCCTTTAGACTTCATCACAAGTAAGTGGTACAAACCCACGCATGTCAAAGCCGCTGTATTTAACATTCCTTTATCCATGTTAGTACCATTAAAAAAACCAGGTGATTTATTAGGTCGTATCACTAAAAAAGCATCCGCTGAACTTGGATTACCAGAAGGTTTACCCATTTATGCAGCGGGCCCAGATAAAGCTGCTGAAACTTTAGGAACCGGATGTCTCACCAACGACATTGCAAACTTATCCTATGGTACCTCTGTTTCGATGACCGTTCCAAGCAAAGTCTATGTTGAACCCGAACCGTTTTTACCAGGATATCCTTCTTCTTTACCTAATTTATATAACATTGAAGTTCATATTAACCGTGGCTATTGGATGATTTCTTGGTTCCGCGA
>JBEDAR010000018.1:0-12238 GCA_041177725.1 Bacillota bacterium
CACCAAGGCAAAGGGATTGATGGGTAAAAGACCTTGATCAACATAATATTGATAAAAATGTTTCAAGGTTGCGACCCGCCTTTTCAGTGTCTTCGGGTTTAAATCCAATTGCACTTGGCTGGCTAAAAAAGCTCGAGCATCCTTCAATTGGATGCGATCAAATAACCAGGATTGTTGGAATAAAAAGCGAAAATATAATTCCAAATCATGTTGATAGGCAGTCACAGTTTGTGAGGAAAATTTACGAGTATGAATTAAATAATCTAAAAAATTTTGGATGGGTTGATTCACAAACTCATTATAAAGGATTAAGCTTTCTTTGGCTTTTTCGCTTTACTAAATTTTTTATTCGGACGTTCTTTGAGAATAATTTCCGTGCCATCTAAGTTTTCTAAATATTTACACGTTGGATAACCCGAACATCCAACAAAGGGTCGGCCTCCACGTTTAGCAAATCGTTTGAGCAATGGTTTGCCACATTTTGGACAATTTTTTCCCGTCGGTTCTGCCGCAATTTTGTTTGATTTGAAAACGGCTTTGCCATTTTCATCATCATCTTCTTTATCGCTGGGGTTTTCTTTTTCCCAGGGTAAGGGGACATCATTAGAAATAAAATCACAGGTTGGATATTGATCACATCCTAAAAATACGCCAAAACGAGAACGACGAGGAATGATAGTTCCTTGACGATTATTTTCTTTACATTTAGGGCAGCTACCATAGAAATGAAGCGCTGGGTCATCTGTTGCTAAGTCTCCAGCTTGATCATATTGGGCTTTAAAATGTTGATAAAAATCATTGAGTAACTCAACACGGGTGACTTCTCCATCTTTCACTTCATCCAGTTTTAATTCCATTTCCGAGGTGTAGGTGGGGTTCACTAAATATTGGAAATAAGTCATTAAATATTTCATCGCCGCATGCGCTTCTGGATTCGGATACAGCGTATGATTTTTGACACTGACATAGTGGTGATCCTTTAATCTAGAGATGGTTGCCGCATAGGTAGAGGGTCGACCGATGCCACGGTATTCCATTTCTTGAATCAGTTTCGCTTCTGAATATCGTGATGGTCCAGAGGTTGTATGGGTTTTTAATTCTTTAAATGTAAGGGGGAAACTTTGGCCTTTGAATAATTGAGGTAATTGACTACCTTCATCTTCTTCGACGACAGGATACGCTTTGGTGTAACCTTCAAAGGTGACAACAGAACCCTGCGCTTTAAAGGTAAAATCGTTACCTTGAAAAGTGTAGGTCGTGACATCATATTTCTTTGCTGTCATTAAAGAAGCAACGGCCCGAGCATAAATCAGTCGATAAAGTTTTAATTGATCAGGTTCGAGATAGGCCGCCATTATTTCCGGTGTTCTTGATAAAGATGTGGGGCGAATTGCTTCGTGGGCATCTTGGCTTTGTAAAATGGCCGTCTTCGCTTTCGGTTTATCCGAAAGATATTCGGGTCCATATGTCTTGGTGATAAACTCGGAAGCTTCAGCGACAAATGCATCTGATAAGCGGTCAGAGTCCGTACGAATATACGTAATTAAGCCAACGGTTTCTTCACCAATCGAAACCCCTTCATATAAGGATTGGGCCACCGATTGTGTTTTTTGTGGAGAAAATCTTAAATCCTTATGACTACTGGCTTCTTGTTGTAAGGTGGAAGTACGGAAAGCAGCTTTTGATTCTTTTTTCTTGGAGGTAATCACCACTTCTTTAAGCGTCACGTCTTTGGGTAATTTTGAAAGATAGCCTTTGGCGATATCTTCGGTGGATAATGGAATGATTTTCCGATAACCGTTGGTATCGGTTTTATCGTCGGAATTTTTTAAGGATTGGTTTTGATAGGCGGTTAATTCTAAGGGTAACTTTTGTTTAGGTGTCGTCAGTTCAGTTTCAATCGTAAAGTAGGTTTGCGGGTTAAAGGCGAGAACCTCGATTTCTCTTTCAATCACAAAACGCAAGGCAACCGATTGCACGCGACCACCGGCAGGCGCATGTACTTTTTTATTTAGGATTTTCGACAACATGAATCCAACAATCCGATCCAAGATTCTTCTTGCTTCTTGAGATTGGACCATATCCATATTAATTTTTCTTGGATTTTGTAAAGCGGCCAAGATTTTTTCTTTGGTAATTTCAAAGAATTCAATTCGTTCTGTTTTTTCAATATCAAGTTTTAAAGTATCTGCTAAATGCCAAGCAATCGACTCACCTTCACGGTCAGGATCGGTAGCGAGAATAACCTTATCTGCTTTTTTAACTGCAGACTCTAATTCTTTGACAACTTTATCTTTATCTTGCTTTCTGGAAATGCGATAAGTAGGCTTAAATCCGTTCTCAATATCAACACCTAATCCACCTTTTCCACTGGTGGCTAAATCGCGAATGTGTCCCTTACTGGACGTGATAATATATTTATCTTTTTGATCTTTTAAATACTTGGCAAAGCTCTTTTCTTTGGTGGGAGATTCAACAATAATTAATATATTCATGGGTGCTCCTAAACATAGTTCATTATCTTATGAAACGTAAAATTGTCAAATCAAAAAATAAAAGAAACTAGTTTTTCTAAAGAAAAGTTAGATCAATTTTTTTTCTGGTTCGTGCTTTTCTTGTAAGTTTTTTTCTCTTTCTTGGCTACCTAATAAATGTTCTAAAATATCTTGACCAGATTCGACTAAAACTGCACCATCCTTAATCAACTGGTTCGTGGAATTATCGGTATTCGCTTGATGAGGAAGGACATACACATCTTTACCTAAATAAAGCGCATATCCAACGGTTATTAAGGTTCCACTTCTTTTTTTCGCTTCGGCAACAAACACACCACGTGCAAGTCCAGCAATCAAGCGATTGCGCCAAGGAAAATGATCTTTATTGGCTGGCGTATGATTGGGATATTCACTCAAAACGAGATGATATTTTTTCATCGATTCATAGGTTTCCAAATGTTCTTTGGGATAACATAGATCAATGCCGGAACCTAATATCGCGATGGTTTTGCCTTGTTGAGCGATGACCGTTTGATGCGCTTTAATATCAACACCATAAGCTAATCCAGAGACAACCATCATCCCTTCTTCCACAAGTGATTTGGTGATCACTTCCGTCATCTCCAGTCCATAACTAGATGGATGACGGCTACCAATGACAGCAATGGTTTTTTCTAACATGTGGATCAAATTTAAATCGCCATAATAAAACAAAACAAAAGGAGGTTTATAAATTTTCTTTAAGGATTCAGGATAGGTTTCATCAATAATCGTGATGACTGAACTCTTGATCGATTGCAGTTCAGACTTTACC
The DNA here is from genome assembly GCA_041177725.1 of Bacillota bacterium. GTDB lineage: Bacteria > Bacillota_I > Bacilli_A > RFN20 > CAG-826 > UBA970. The sequence continues at coordinate 3,310 of JBEDAR010000018.1, forward strand.
AAACTCTCATCGACAAGTTCTTTTTGTTTAATGGCTTGATAGATAGCATTCCAGTCCCCAGCGTACTTAATCGCCAAATAAATAATGATCTCTCGTCCTTTTAACATACCTTGTCCTCTATTTACCAATAGAGAGCAAAATTGAACCTTAACTAAAGAATCGAAATTTATTGCTTTAACAATCGTTTAACGGGGCCAAATGTCGGACGATGAATACCTTGAATTGGACCATATTTTTTTAATAAAGATAAATGAAGGGGGGTTGGATATCCTTTATGTTGATCAAAATGAAAATCGGGATACTGCTTGGCCAATGCATCCATCAATGTATCGCGTGTAACTTTAGCTAGAATACTACTCGCCGCAATCGTTTGCGATAAAGCATCTCCGTGAATTAACGGGACGACTTTCACATGTTGTTTGGGAAGTTTCATGGCATCAGAAAGGACAAGATCATAAGGTATCTTTAGTTTTTCTAAACTTAATTTCATGCCTAAGCGGGACGCTTCTAAGATATTAATCTTGGTAATGGTTTCCACATCGATGATGGTAATCGCATAGGCTAAAGCCTTGGTTTGAATCATAAAAAATAACTCATGGCGAATTTTTGCAGGTAATTGTTTTGAATCATCGATGCGAGGGTCAACAAAGTCCTTCGGTAAAATGACTGCGGCTGCCACCACCGGTCCTGCAATCGGTCCGCGTCCTGCTTCATCACACCCCGCAATAACCTTAAATCCTTGTTGATAATAGGTTAGATCAATATTGGCTTTCATATGGAAAGCATCGGTAAGGAAATCGCCCCAAGTTCACCATCTTGAAAAGCTTTAATAAAGGCTTCATAAACTCGAGGTAGATCAACATCTGCTTGTTTTTTCCAGCCACGTTTCATTCCCCATTGATGAAAGAATTCTTGGCGCGTAAAAATATCTGAACCATAAAGGGTTTGCAATTGTTTTAAATATTGTTTTTCCATCCAATCATAAAGATGGTGAGCAAGGAGTTCTTGAGGAAGTTGTTTTAACGGCATCGAACCAATCAAAGCAAGTTGAAAGGAAATATCTTTCATTTCAAATTTAGGTGGAAGAATTCCTGGGGTATCCAATAACATAAACCAAGCATCTAATTTAATCCATTGTTGACCGCGAGTAGAACCTGGTCGATTTTCTGTCGCAACGCGATGTTGCTTCGCAAGCAGATTAATTAAACTTGATTTACCGACGTTGGGAACGCCAAGAATCATCGACTTTAACGGTTGTCTTTTAAATCCTTTTTTTTCTTGTTTTTGCCAAAGTGGTTCGCCGATGGTCATCATTGCTTTTAATATTTGTAGTCTTGAATTTGCATGTTTACCATCACTCAACACAACCACATGCTGCTGCTCGACGAGACGTTTAACGACTGTCTTTGTGGTATTTGCATCCGCTAAGTCAGTTTTGGTAATAACAAATACTTTCGGTTTTTGAGTTGCAAAAGGAAGGTGCATACAGGCTTGAATCGCCCGAGCATCGACGGCGACAATCACAATATCAATCCAGGATAATTTTTCTTGAATCGCTTGAATCGCCTTGTTCATATGGCCAGGATACCAATGGGTTTGTTTTTGGTTCATGCATAAATCCTTGGCCAAAAATATTGGCGCATGCCACAGGTGTCTGGATCATCATTAGCGCTAGAATTGGTTTGCCCTTGGCAGATGCCTTCAATGGCAAATAATTTGCCAATTAATTGATCTTTTAAGATAGGACCAAATACCCGTGAGTCGGTAGAAAATCCGCGATTGTCGCCCATGACAAAATAGCTTTCATCATCAAGTGTTAATGGCACACATCCGATGGCACTCATATTGGTACAGGTCCGTTCTTGATAACCTGTTTCCGGTAAAAAGTTCTGGTCAATAAGTTCGCCATTCACGTATAAACTGCCATCGCTTTCCAAGGCAATCGTTTCTCCAGGTAAACCAATCAATCGTTTAATTAAATACCGATCAATCGTAGGATTTTGTTTGACGATGACAATATCAAAGCGTTGTAAACCATCTAAGGTGTCAGGATTTTGATCCATCACGCCAAATTCTTGATTAACTAAGGTCGGTTCCATGGAACTGCCTACAATCTTAATCGGCGTAAAATAAAAGTTATGAAAAATGACAAGACCACCGATTAAAATTAAAACAATAAATAATAATTGTGAAAAAATGGCAATAAATTTTTTTAACCAAGTCGGAAGATATTTCATCCTTCCTATTATAATCACTTCCCGTGCGGACAACAAAAAAGATTCCCGCAGGAATCTAAGTTGTCACAATCAATTAATAAATGGGTCTATTCTAGAACTTCTTTAATTCTAGCAGCCTTACCAGAAAGTTTAGAGAGATAGGTGAGTTTGTTACGACGCACTTTACCTTTCTTTAAAACTTCAACACTGGCAACGGTTGGCGCGTGAATCGGAAAAATACGGTAAACGCCGATACCACCAGATACTTTTCGCACTTTAAAGCTTTCATTGACGCCACTACCCTTGCGAGCAACGACGACACCTTCAAAAGCTTGTAAGCGTTCTTTACCACTTTCAATGATGCGCACCATCACTCTAACGGTGTCACCTGATTTGAAATTTGGAACATCCTTTTTGAGCTGCTCGGCATTAATCTGATCGACGAGTTTTTGATTCATGATCGATTGCCTCCTTCATAATGTTTGTCAAAGTGTTCTTGTGGATTGTGACCATAGCGGACCACTTCTAGCGCTAGGCGCCTAAACATATTATCAAATCTATCTATAACTTGCAACGATTCTCCTTTACCCCTGTAAAGCAAAATAACTTGACAGTGAATAATCCATCGTTTACATTAATAAGGTCATGAAAAGGAGAACTTTATGGCTGTTAAAATTCGTTTAGCTCGTACTGGACGTCACGCAGATCCTTCTTACCGAATTGTGGCCGCAGACTCACGTTATTCACGTGATGGTCGTTATGTGGAACAAATTGGTTTTTATAATCCACAAAAACCTGCAACTGAAGCAACGATTGATGAAGTCATTGCTTTAAAATGGTTGGGCTTAGGGGCGCAAATTTCTGACACTGTTCGCACCTTATTCAAACATAAAGGTATCATTGCTAAATTTACCGCGACAAAAAAAGGTAAATAACCATGGATTACGCAGCGATCATTCACGCATTTGTTGATGATTTCGTTGAAAATAAGGATGCCATTTTAATCCGAGAATTAAAAAATGATAATCCTTACGATTTAACATTGTTAGTAGTAGCCGAAGGTGAAGATACTTCTAGATTAATCGGTCGTAAAGGTATCATCGCCGATGCCCTTAGAGAAGTGCTCTCGATTGCCGGTAAAATCGATAATCGTCGCGTGCATCTCAAATTCGAAGCGTTTGAAAAGACTACAACCGAGGAATAAAGTTCCTCGGTTTTTTTCTATGGAAACCAAATTATTAACCATTGGTCGGATTATCAACACAAGAGGTTTACAAGGTGAATTAAAAATAGCCTCGTTAACGGATTTTCCATTGTTACGATATCGCAAAGGCAAAACGGTTTTTTTAGAAAAAGACGGGCAATATATGCCGCTTGTGGTTAAAGAAGCGCATCATCAACCTGGACTGGATTTTGTTCAGTTCCAAGGTTTTAGTAATATCAATCTTGTCAAAGGGTGGATGAATCTTTATCTATATGCCCCTAAAGAAGAAGTACGTTTAAAGGCAGGGAGTTATTTTTACGAAGACTTGGTGGGAAATCAAGTCATGGATGAGTCCAATCATCAATCGTATGGGGTGGTTCTCGCGGTCGAAAGTATTGCAAATCGAGTGAATCTAAGGATTCAAAAGTTAGATCAATCGACGATTCTCATTCCCTTTCTTGATGTGTTTATCCGTGAGGTTAATCTAGATAAAAAAACATTGGTCATTCGTTTGATTGAGGGTATGTGATGCAATTTCATGTTTTGACTTTATTTCCAGAAATGTTCACAGGGATGATGCAAACCTCCATCATCAAGCGGGCAATTGGTGAAGAAAAAGCATCGATTCAATTAATTCAATTTCGCGACTTTACCAAAGATCCTTATCGTCGTGTAGATACCCCACCGATTGGCGGAGGTGCTGGCCTTGTCTTGAAATATCAACCGATCGCGGATGCTTTAAAATCCATTCCCCAACCTGGGAGAAAAATCTTATTATCCCCACGGGGAAAACCATTTACGCAAGCAGATGCAACTCGCTTGTCATCGTATCATTCTTTAACTTTCATTTGTGGTCATTATGAAGGTTTTGATGAGCGCCTTTATGCAGCAGTAGATGAAACCATCTCCCTTGGTGACTTTGTCATGACGGGCGGAGAAATTGCCGCCATGGCGATATTGGATGCGGTTATTCGTTTACTTCCCGGAGTTATTGAAGCGAATTCTTTGAGCGAAGAATCTTTCACCCATGGGTTACTAGAATATCCTCAATATACTGAACCTCGTAGTATTGGCGAATCACGGGTGCCTGATATTTTATATGCTGGCAATCATGAAGCAATTCGCAAATGGCGATTAAAGGAATCGTTAAGGCTAACCAAGTTACATCGTCCAGATTTATTTCAGCAATTGGTCTTAACCAAAGAGATGAAAAGTTTAGTTCAAGAGTTGGAAGAAAATCGGATTGGTGATTGGGAAAAAGCAGCAATCGAAAAAGGAAGGAAGTTTACCAAACGATGAATATCATAGATTTACTCCGCTACCTTTTATTAGCAATCATTCAAGGTGTCAGTGAAGTGTTACCGATTTCGAGTTCTGGTCACTTAGCCTTATTTCAAGCGATGCTCAACACCAATGCAGGTAACGAAGCAATCTTTGCTTTATTGCTACATGTCGGTTCTTTATTTGCTTTTTTACTCTTCTTCTTTCCCGTCATTTGGCGATTGGTCATGCATTTGCTTCAATTCATCAGCGGCAAACGCAGTGATGCGATTCAAGATGACATGATGCTCATTTTATATTTAGTGATAGCAACGGTTCCAGCTGCAATAGCAGGTTACTTTATTAAAGATGTCATCGATCAATTATTTCAATCGTTATGGATTGTTGGTGTTGGCTTTTATTTCACTGCCTCTTTATTGTTTATCATTCCGCGATTTGCCACTTTAAGTTATGGGCAATACACACTTAAGAACACTCTATTCAGTGGCCTTTTTCAAGTACTTGGTATCTTACCAGGTGTGTCTCGAAGTGGCTCAACCTTATTAGGGAGTTTATTAGGCGGCTTAACCTTAGCAAAAGCCAAAGAATTTGCCTTCTTATTATTCATTCCCATCACCTTGGGAAGCTTTGTGGTGTCCTTTGATCGCATTGATAACTTCGATCAAACGTTATTAACCTATTCGTTGATTGCAACGGCATTATCTGGTGTGGTTACTTTCATCACGCTTAAGATGGTGTTTCAACATTTAAATTTAAAGCACTTCAAATGGTTTGGTTATTACCTTGTGGCGATTGGCACGCTCACGTTATTAATCGCATCCTTATCACTTTAAGATGGTTAAGATTTTTTTCTTGAGATGCGTCGGGATCGATGCGTCTTCGCTGATTGCCGTCATTTGATCCTTGATGGATTTTAATTTTAAAATCTTTTCAAAATGAGATAAACTCGCTTTGGCTTTTTGTAAGGTGTCGAGGACCGCGGCGCGAGAAATGCCTTTTTGATCAGCAATTTCCTGAAGCGATAAATTAAATCGGTAGTAGTCCGACATCAACGATTGTTGATGCGTGGTTAAAAGTTTGCCATAGGTGTCGAACAAAGCATTCATATGACTAAATGCCACTAATGAATTGGATTTAGGCATAATTAAATAAATAACGCATCAGTAACAGCACGACAAAAATAAACGCAAAGTTCTTGTGAAATTGGATATTGGTTAAAACGGGTTTTTGACTATTCATGTAAGCAAAGACAAACGCGACGGTTAAAGACACAACCAAATCGACAATCGGTAAGGCCACACCAAAGGCCACAAGCACACTACTGACAAGTGCATCAATGGCGATAAAGATAATCAAACTAACAAAAAATCCCATACCTTATTTTACTACTTTCTTTTCTAAAGCTTGTTTTGCAGCAGCTTGTTCCGCTTTCTTTTTGCTAGGACCGGTTCCCGTTCCTAAAATAATCCCATTAAAACTGACTTGAAAGGTAAAACTTTTATCATGAGCAGGACCCGATTCATCGACTTTTTCATAGGTGACAGCTTCGCGGAATTCTGCTTGCATTTCTTCTTGTAAGCGCGTTTTATAATCGGTTAAATCATCCATGCTAACACCTAAAATTAATGGGCGAAAGAAAGAACTCACAAACGCATAGGCTTTTTCAAATCCTAAATCTAAATAAATGGCACCGACAAACGCTTCGAAAATATCTTCTAATATCTTGTCACTTTGTTCAACCATCTCCCGTTTAATCGACGGACCAATCGTGACAAATTCCGAAACTTTTAATTCTCGGGCAATGATCACGAGGCTATTGGTTTGGACAAATTTTGCCCGGGTTTTACTTAATTCTCCTTGCGACCATTCTGGATGCAATTGGAAAACGAGATCCGCGACCACCATTGAAATAAAGGCATCGCCCATAAACTCTAATCGTTCATAGTCTTTACCGATACTTTTGCCATTAGCATTGACAGAAGTATGGGTAAAGGCTAATTGATAGAGCGTAAGATTACGAGGTTTGAGTTGGAGTTGATCCAGGAGTTGTTGCACTGGTCGCATGAATAAATCCTTTCTTAATCTTCTCAACAATATTCGCTTCCGCTAATTTTTTCCCTACTTCCATCGCATAAGAAAAGGCAATCCGGTCGCTACTGCCATGGGCCTTAACAATGACCCCATTAAGACCGAGCAACATGCTGCCACCGGTGGTGCGATAATCCCAACGATGTTGCATGAGTTTGACACCTTTTTTGGCAAAGAGATAACCAAGCATGGAAAAGATATTACGTTTAAAGATTTTCTTTATTTCATTCGACATGATTTTAAACACACCTTCGGTTGTTTTTAAAAACACGTTGCCTGTAAATCCATCGGTAACAATGACATCGGCAATCCCACTTAAGGATTCACGACCTTCAATATTCCCTTGGAGACCTGGAAAGTTCATCGCCTTTAACATTTCTAAGGCTTTTTTACTTTCGGGAGATCCTTTTTTATCTTCCGTACCATTTGCTAATACATACACTCGAGGTACTTTATTGCCATATACCGCTTGATTAAAGAGACGGCCCATTTCCGCAAATTGCACCAAATGTTCAGCACTGTTTTCATTGCTTGCACCAATATCTAAAACATTGGTAATCTTTCCAATTGCATTGGGCATAGGCACAATTAATGCGGCCCGTTCAACACCAGGAATAAGTTTTAATTTTAAGGTTGCCGCCGATAAATAAGCACCGGTACCACCACAAGAAATCATCGCATCTGCTTTTAAGGTTTCATATAAATCAATCGCTTTCATCATCGATGATGCTTTCATTCTTAACACATCACGGGCGCCTGCTTCCATCGGCACCACATCGCGGGCATCGACAATTTCAGCGATGCCTTTTAAACCTTGAAGCTCTTCTTGTTTGCCAACCGCAACTAAACGGTAATCCCCAGGATTCCGTGCTAAAAATAATTTAACACCTTCAACTAATTCTGGCGCGCCTTTATCAGCGGCCATCATATCTAAAATGATCGTTCGTTTCATGAGATTAACTTTATTTTAGCAAATATAGAGAATGATTAACGAAGTTTTCTTTTTTTATAATATATTGTGAAGATCAATATTAATGTGGTACCAAAAAAAACATATAAAAGTTCGGTTTGCATGGTGATTGATTGTGGTTCAAACCTAAGCGCATAAAGTGGCACATTACTACCATTAACCAAAAAGTTATTCGCATCTAATGTGGGGTATTTATTCACAAGAAATTCATAACGCAATCTTGCACTTAGAATGGTTGCCTGATTGGTAGTCGTAAAATAATCCTTCATCGCATTGGTTAAATAGCCATATTCTGTTGCCAAACTATTCCAAGGAATATTACCCCCATCTAAAACAGCACAATAGGGTGCAGAGATATCTAGGAAATATTGAGCATAAGCTAATGAAGGATCTTCAACATTGCCAGATGTGAACGTATGATCTGCTAAATAAGTTGAGGTATCTTCGACGTAGGAATTCCATTCAGTGGTTGATCCAGTCCATAAGTAGGTTGTATTACCTTGATAAACTGAACTCGTGCGAACGAGTGTTTTATTTAATGTACTATAAGATCCATTTGCCCCAGTTCCAGTCCAAGCAGACCCAGGATCAGCAGCACCTACAATGCCAATCTGATCAATTAAGGTTCCATTTACATATAGACCAACACCATCATCACCATTAAAATTTGCTAAAGCATTACTAAGAATTTTATAACCATGAGCATTGATAATACCTAAAATTGTGGCATTTACACTACCATTATAAATAATTAAAACTTCATCATTCGGTAACGTTCCCGTTAAATCTAAGGTCGAGGTAGCAGTTGCCGCACCATTGGCAAACAACTTTACTTGGTAATCCTCTAAACTTATTGCATCACCTGTGCCGTTATAAATTTCAACGTACTTATTGCTACTACTACCTTCCATATATTCAGAAAAAAATAGATCATTCGCAACAGCTAAGTTTGCCCCTTGAAGCGTGACATTAATGCTGTACGTTTGACTGACGCCTGCATAGGTAATCGTCACGTTCTGTGAACCGAGATCATGCAAATCCGGTGTCGAAGACGTGTAATTGCTGGAAGCAATGGTTCGAGTAGAAGCATCGGAATAAACGGCAGAGACAATTAATTGATCTTGTTGAAAGGTTCCTTGAAATGGAAACGTTGTGGTGACATTGGTCGTA
>JBEDAR010000019.1:0-2790 GCA_041177725.1 Bacillota bacterium
ATTCGATAGCTTGCACCATGTTGTGGCGAAAAAATGATTTTAAAGTCACGTTTTGACAAATTGGGTTGAAGTTGTAATGACTTTATCAAATTGACATAAGTTGATTCAAGGTCTTTAGAAACAGTTTTGATGGAACCCTTGGGTTCAAAAGAAGGTGTCACCATTTCAAGCGGCTCGGGTAAAGTTGAAAGAATTTCAATAAGAGCGTCAATTTTATGAGGGACCAGTTGACAACCATTGTCATCATAGACTTTATAACCATTATATTCTTTAGGATTATGTGAGGCTGTAAGCATGATGCCACCTAAACAATGTAAATGTCTCACTGCAAAAGATAATAATGGAGTCGGGACGAGTTCAGAAAAAACATAAGTATGAATTCCCATCTCATTAAGAATTTGAGAAGTTAAAGCGGTATAGGTGTTTGCATTTCGGCGATTATCGTGGGCAATAACAACACCCCTTTGTAGCGATTCAGGATAAAGTCGCCTTAGTAATAAGCCATAGGCTACTGTGACTTTTTTAATGGTAAATTCATTGATTCGATTCGTACCAAGACCCATAATCCCACGCATACCTGCGGTACCAAATTCAATATCTTTAAAAAATGCATCATCGATTTGTTCAGGCTTTAGTGCCATTAGTTGTGCCTTAAAATTGGCTGGCATTTTTGGATGATTTAACCAATGTTGATATTGGGAAGTCGCAGAGTTTTTCATGAAGATAATTTTACCAATAATTCTTCTTCTGTTCTATCTAATTTAATTGTAAAGATTTTGTTGGATAATCCACTTAAGACACCTGATATTTCTCCAAAACTCAACTCGGTTGCATGTAAGAATTGATGCTCATAACGATGATGCTCCATTAACCATTTGTTGGCCTTAAAATCACCATATTTTCGATCACCGGCGATGGGGTGTTGAATCGCTTGCATATGCACTCTAATTTGGTGGGTTCTTCCTGTTATGAGATGAACTTTGATTAAGGTAAAGTTACCATAATTTTTGATGACTTCATATTCTGTTAATGCAGATAATCCTTGTTGATTGTCGGTGGCAATAAACACCATTTTTTTGGTTTCATCTTTAATTAAGGGTAAATCAATTTTACCTTGACCTTTTAACTGCCCAACAACCAAGGCAATATATTGTTTATTTAGCTCCTCTTTATCCTTAAATAATCTTTGTAGAGCTTGCAATCCTTCGATAGTTTTTCCATATAAAACCAAACCACTGGTATTACGATCTAAGCGATGCCCTGGAGCAGGGGTAAAACCGGGTTCATTGGGTTGATACTCTTCTTTAGCATAAAGGTGTTCAATCACCATTTCTGTTAAGGTATGTTGGCGTGTATCATCCTCACCTTGGACGAGTAAACCTTTGGGTTTATGAATCATCATGCAATGTTGATCTTCATATACGATTGGTAAATCAAGTAACTTTTTTTGATAACGGCGATTAAGGGTAAAATCCTGCAATTGATCAGCATGGACGTAAGCCTCTAGGACGTCACCTTCTTTTAAAATATAATCAATCGAAATCCGTTTGCCGTTGATTTTTACGTCTTTTTTTCTGAATAATTTATAGATAAATGACAAAGGTGCTTCCTTTAGCCACTTTCGCATAAATTTATCGGCCCGTTGGTTAGCAGTTTGAGCGGTGATTGTAATTTGTTTCATCTTCGATATTTTAACACTTCTTGGTGTCGCCATTGGGTAAGTTTTGTTATAATCATTATCACGGAGAAATACCCAAGTGGCTGAAGGGGCAGGCTTGGAAAGCTTGTAGGTCCTTAACCGGGCGCGAGGGTTCAAATCCCTCTTTCTCCGCCATATAAATAAATGAATATTATCTTCGCTTTATTACTAACCTTATTTGCTGGACTAGCTTCCGGTATTGGTGGATTATTAGCATTTACAAAACTTGCGAATAACGCAAAATTTTTTGCCTTAAGTTTAGGTTTTTCTGCTGGGGTGATGTTATATGTATCATTCCTTGAAATTATTCCAAAAGGTTTAGTGGCACTCAATCAAAATTTTAATGCTTTCTTGAGTGAATGGATTGCGATTGGGGGATTCTTTGTTGGCATTCTTTTTATATTGTTAATTGATCAAATTATTCCGCACGAGCAAAATCCACATGAAATAAAGGAAAAAAACCAAAATTCGAATTTAATCAGAATGGGATTATTTTCGGCTTTTGCAATTGCATTACATAATTTTCCCGAAGGAATGGCAACCTTTTATGCTGCTTTAGAAGACGCTCGTTTGGGTTTTGGCATAACCATCGCTATCGCACTTCACAACATACCGGAAGGTATTGCAATTGCCTTACCAATTTATCAAGCGACTAAAAATCGAGTTAAAGCATTTAATTTTGCCTTGATTTCTGGTTTGGCTGAACCAATTGGTGCATTGATAGGATTTTTAATATTTTCTTCGATTTTACCCACGAATGTATTTGGTGTAATCTTTCCTTTTGTTGCCGGCATCATGGTCTATATATCCTTAGATGAATTACTGCCAACATCTGAAAAATATGGTCACCATCATTTATCGATTATTGGATTAATTGGTGGTATGGCTGTGATGGCTCTATCGCTTTTAATTATTTAGTTTTTTTATAAACGATTTTATTATCAACGACAGTCATCATCACTTTAGTCATCTCTAATTTCCTTTTATCTTGTAAAAAATCTTCACTAAAGAAAGTAAAATCTGCAAGATTACCTATTTTTAATGTACCGCGATGAGCTAAATCGTAAGTGGGAGAATTTGCACCAATGGTG
>JBEDAR010000020.1:0-29768 GCA_041177725.1 Bacillota bacterium
TCACCCAAGATGAATTAATCAAATTTAGAGAAGATGGTGGCAAGGTTTTTCAATTGTTCAAACGCTTTCATGGTCATCCACTCCCAATACTTCAAATGAAAGTTCACCCTTTTTTTATCAAATGGTTGACGATTCTTGCTGTGCTTAATATGTTGAAAAAAAATCAAAAACCCATCTTTGTATTTGTGCCTACCATTGCAATCGGTCAAAGATTACATCGCTGGCTGAGTATATTTTTTGAAGATGTGACGATTGCATATTCCACGATTAATGAAAGAGAGACCATTGTTGAGAAATTTAAAAAAAAGAGTTCGGGGATTTTGGTAACAACCTCCATTTTAGAAAGGGGTATCACGATGATTGGGCTTCAAGTGATTATCTTTATGGCAGATCATGAACTTTTCTTAACTTCCACGCTTATTCAAATGGCAGGTCGAGTTGGTCGAAAAAAATTAGATCCTCATGGGAAGGTTATTTTATTTGCCAACAAAGTTACAGCGGTTATGAAAGCAGCACAAGAAAAAATAACCATCGCCAATGCGCATTTGTAAATATTGTTTTCGACATTTTGAATCGATCCATTTTTGGCATCTTCTTCGTCCGCCTTTATTATGTCCAAATTGCTATCAACAGCTTGAATGGCATCAGCGAGTTGAAGATTGGCATGGATATAAGATTGAATCACTTTTTGATTACGGGCCAACCTTTCAAAAAATGATCTATCAATTTAAATCTAATCTAGATGTTGAATTAGGATCCATTTTTATCGACCAGCATGTGCCCTATTTGAAATTAAAATATTGGCCATTTACTTTGGTACTAGCGCCAACTCACGAGCAAGATTTAAGGGTGAGAGGTTTTCATCCTTTGATTGAGATTTTTAAATCGATTGGCCTCCCCATGCTTACTTTATTTGAAAAAAATAGACCTTATCGCCAATCAGAGCAACGTGGTTTAGATCGCCAGCATATTAAAAACGTTGTTGTTTTAAAACCAGGATTGCAGATACCAAAAAACATTTGTTTAGTCGATGATGTGATGACAACTGGAGAAACCTTGAACACCATGATTGAGTTACTGAAACCAATTTCCCCCAAACATCTCAAAATTCTTGTCTTAGCAAGAAAAAAACAAGAAAAAATAGAGATTACAACGCGTATTAAAAATGATAAAATAAGAAACTGGAAACATCAAATATGGCATGGTTAGAAAAAATCTTAAAAATCGAAGAAAGACAACTTAAAAAGCTCTCCAAAGAAGCGGATTTAGTATTGGCCTTCGCCGATAAGATAAAACTATTAAGCGACGAAGCATTAAAACAAAAAACGATTTATTTTCGTGATCTATTAAAACAAGGAAAAACGTTGGATGATATTAAATATGAGGCTTTTGCTGTCGCTCGAGAAGCGGCAACAAGAACCTTAAAAATGACACCTTTTAAAGTTCAAATCATCGGTGCCCTTGTCTTACATGGTGGTAACGTTGCTGAAATGAGAACCGGTGAAGGTAAAACTTTAACGGCGACGATGGCTGTGTACTTAAATGCTTTATCCGGTCAAGGTGTGCATGTAATTACCGTTAACGAATATTTAGCAAAACGTGACGCAGAATGGATGGGTGTTATTTATCAATTCTTAGGTTTGACAGTTGGCGTCAATTTGCGAGATAAATCAACCGAAGAAAAACAATTAGCCTATCAATCCGATATTACTTATTCTACCAACTCTGAATTAGGTTTTGATTATCTTCGCGATAATATGACAGGCAATATTAAACAACGCGTTTTACGCGGATTACCCTTTGCCATTATTGATGAAGCTGACTCAATTCTAATCGACGAATCCCGTACCCCTTTGATTATCTCGGGAGGGGCAAAAACATCTCAATCTGAGTTTATTAAATTCGATCGATTTGTAAAATCCCTAAAAAAAGAAAAACATTTCACAATTGATGTTAAAACAAAAACTGCAAGTTTAACTGATGCTGGTGCAAACCTTGCTGAAATGGCATTTAATATTCGAAATCTTTACTCACCTGAGCACGCAGACAAAGTCCATCGTATTCATCAATCTTTAAAGGCAAATTTTATCATGGTTCGCGATGTGGATTATTTAGTGGATCCAGAGAAAAATATACAAATTATTGATCAATTTACCGGTCGTATTTTGAAGGGGAGAGAATTTTCTGATGGTCTTCATCAAGCCATCCAAGCAAAAGAAGATGCAAAATTTAGAGCTGAAACGATTACGATGGCTACCATCACATACCAAAACTTTTTTCGCCTCTATAAAAAATTAGGTGGCATGACGGGAACCGCGAAAACGGAAGAAGAAGAGTTTATCAAAATTTATAACATGAAAGTGGTGAGCATTCCGACGAACGTTCCGATTCGTCGTCATGATGATATTGATTTAATTTATGCTTCAAAAACTGCAAAATTAAAGGCGATTCTAAAAGAAATTAAAACTCGTCATGAAAAGAAACAGCCACTCTTGATTGGGACACCTTCAGTAGAAGCCTCAGAAGAATTATCAAAGTTGTTAAAAAATGAAGGGCTTCAACATTTTGTTTTGAACGCAAAAAACCATGCATCAGAAGCGGAAATTGTAAGACGAGCCGGCGAAAAAGGCAGTATTACGATTGCCACCAACATGGCCGGTCGTGGTACAGATATTAAAATTGATGATGAAGTGAGGTCACTAGGTGGTTTGTGTGTGTTAGGAACCGAACGCCATGAAGCTCGCCGAATCGATAATCAATTACGTGGACGTTCTGGTCGGCAAGGTGATCCTGGATACTCTCGTTTTTTTGTTTCCCTTGATGATGATTTGATGGTGAGATTTGGTTCTGACGCTTTGAGAAATATGTTCAAATCACTCGGAGATGAAGCGATTGAAAATCGTTTGCTGATGAATGCAATTACCGGTGCACAAAAGCGTATTGAAGGTCAAAATTTTGATATTCGTAAGAACGTTTTGGATTATGATAACGTTCTTGCAAAACAAAGAAGCGTCATGTATCGAAAACGCGACGCTATTTTAATGGCTAGTGATGTTACCGATATAATCAATGAAGCTTTCACCAATGCCGGTAACTCTTTTGCCATGCGTGCGATTAATCCAGACGATCGAACGAAGGCAATTGATGGTGAAAAATTAAAGAAATTGTTAGAACCGATTTTCCTCGCAGAAGGCACCATTAACGCCAAGGCATTTAGTGAATCACCCGCAGAAGAAGTTGCTGAAGATGTAACAGTGTTGCTTATTGAACGTTACAAGCAGGCAATCAAAGAATGGCCAGCAGAAGTGGTCAAAGGTTTACCAAGACAGGTTTTACTGAAAATTATTGATATGAATTGGCCTCGGCATATTGATGCCATGGATCATTTACGACAAAGCATTCACTTAAGAAGTTATGCTCAAAGTAATCCGCTGCAAGATTATGTCAACGAAGGATTTAAAATGTTTAAAGAATTAAACGAAAAAATTGCGGTTGAATTTGTTGGTTCGATGTTAACCGCAAAATTAGAAGTAAAACCAAAACCAGCTGCGATTCAATTGGATCCAAAGAAAATTGGTGCGTAAAATATGATTGACTTAAGCTTATTAAAGTCGGAGTTAAATGACTTAGCTGTCCTGATTCAGCAAGTCAGTGAATCTCTTTGACTTGGTTCAATTAAAATCACAAATTCAGGCAGATGAAATGTTGATGGATCGTCCGCATTTTTGGGACCATCAGCGGCAGGCTAAAGCTGTTATTCAAAGAATGAACGAAAAAAAGTTTTTTGTTGAATCTTTGGAAAAACTCCAACAAAGTTATAAGGGTTTACTTGACCTACTGCCTTTTTTAGAGTCCGATCAATCGTTAATGTCGAGTTTTCAAAGTGAACTTCGTTCCTTACAAAAACTCGGACTTCAAGTCCAAGAATTAGTTTTATTTTCTGGGGAATTTGATGGACTCAATGCAATTGTAGAAATCCATCCTGGTGCCGGTGGAACGGAAAGTCATGATTGGGCTAATATGCTATATCGCATGTATGTTCGCTATGCAGAAGCGAAGAAATTCCAAGTGCAAATGTTAGATTACTTAGCTGGTGAAGAAGCAGGGATTAAAAGTGTCACAATGATGATCAAAGGTCCCCGCGCCTATGGTTTATTAAAATCAGAAAAAGGTGTTCATCGCTTAGTGAGAATTTCGCCATTTGACGCGAATGATCGCCGTCATACTTCCTTTGCTTCGGTTAATGTGATTCCGGATATTGTGGATGAGGTCGATGTTGAAATTCCAGATAAAGATTTACGGATTGATACGTATCGTTCAGGAGGTGCAGGCGGTCAAAACGTTAACAAAGTAGAAAGTGCAGTCCGCATTACCCATCTTCCGACTGGCCTCGTTGCCTCTTGTCAAATTGAAAGAAGCCAATTACAAAACAAAGAAAAAGCGATGCAAATGTTGAAAGCGCAAGTTTATCAATTAAAAAAACAAAAACAAGAAGCCCATCTTGATTCAATTGTTGGTGAACAAAAAGATATTGAATGGGGCAGTCAAATTCGCTCTTATGTCTTCCAACCCTATATGTTAATCAAAGACCATCGAACCGATTATCAAGAGGGTGACGTCACCAAGGTTATGGATGGTGCAATCGATGGATTCATTCGCTCTTATCTTGAAATGGAGGCTAAAAAACATGCAAAAAAATAACATAATCAGAAATACAACGCTGATTATCTTTAGCAACGTATTGTTAGCATTTGCTTCGGCTTTATTCTTTGTACCAATGAATATTGTCAATGGTGGCATGAGTGGTTTATCATTGGTATTTTTATCATGGTTTAACATACCGGTCGATGTCACCACTGCCATCTTAGCTTGGTCACTATTTTTGATTGGTTTGGTGTTTTTAGGAAAAACGTTTACTGCCCAAACCTTCTTATCAACCTTAATTTATCCCTTGTTCTTTTTTATATTCGTCCGTTATCTTGATCCGTTTTGGATAGGTTTTTCACCAGAAGAAGAAACGCATCGATTACTCGCTAGTATTTTTGGCGGTGGACTAGTAGGTTTAGGTATGGGTTTATCTTTTTTAGCCGGTGGTAGCACCGGTGGTTTCGATATTGTCATCATGCTCGGACAAAAATTTTATGAATGGAAGGCATCCGTGACATCTTTGGTGATTGATGTTTTGATTATTGGATTAGGAATGTTCACATTTGGTATTGTTGTTGGTTTATATGGCGTCATTGCGACAGTGGTGAACTCAATCATGATTGAAATTGTCTTTGTCGGACTATCGCGAGTTTATTTGGTAACGATTGTTTCGACCAAACCCAAAGATATTAATCAATTTATTATTGAAAAACTCGAAAGAGGATCGACAATTTATATGGCAAAAGGTGGCTTTAAACAACAACCTCTTGATGTCATTCAAGTTGCGATTCAAAGACGAGAATACTTTTTATTAAAACAAAAAATTGCGGAAGTTGATCCTTCAGCGTTCGTCATGATTAATCAAGCTCGAGCCGTACTTGGTTTAGGTTTCAATCCCTTAACGAATCCCCTTCCAATCGTCAAGAAAACATCAAGATGAATAACCCCTATAAAATTGTTTCAAAATATCAACCCAAGGGCGATCAACCTAACGCGATTGATCGATTGGTTCAAGGCATTGAACGCAAACAACGTTTCCAAGTGTTACTTGGGGCAACCGGTACTGGAAAAACCTTTACCATTGCTAACGTCATCGAGAGGATTCAAAAACCAACCTTGGTGTTAGTTCATAACAAAACCCTTGCTGGTCAGCTTTATGGAGAATTTAAAGAATTATTTCCCCATAACCGGGTTGAATATTTTGTTTCGAACTTTGATTTTTATCAACCGGAAGCGTATTTGCCTAAATCCGATACGTATATTGAAAAGAATGCGATGATGAATGATGAAATTGAAATGTTAAGAACGTCTGCAATCAACTCCATCCTAGAAAGAAGAGATACCATCATCGTCGCCTCCGTTGCGGCTATTTATGGGCTTACTGATCCTCAAGAATACCAACGATTAGCCTTCTATTTAAAAGTGGGTGAAACCATCAATCGAAAAGATTTTTTTAGAAAACTAATCGATGCTCAATATCAACGCAATAATCTTGATTTACCTCCTGGTCAATTTCGGGTTAGAGGTGATGTGATTGAAATTGCATTGCCAGGTCTTGCCGATGCTGCACTTCGCGTTGACACGTTTGGTGATGAAATTGAAAAACTTTCCTTAGTGGATTTATTAACGGGAGAAGTGCGACACACTTATCGCAGTTATCCGATTTACCCAGCTTATGGTCACGCCTCTACTCATGCGCGGGTCATTGCCGCCTGTGACCGGATTGAGATTGAGTTAGCAGAACGGTTAAAGGTCTTGAAAGAAAACAACCAATTGCTCGAGTACCAACGTTTAGAAATGCGGACGAAACAAGATCTTGAATCATTAAGAGAATTTGGCATGTGTCCAGGCATTGAAAATTATTCTCGGCACATTGATGGTCGTCAACCAGGGCAAAAACCATTCTGCTTAATTGATTATTTTCCCAAAGATTTTTTATTTGTCATTGACGAGAGTCACGTGTCGATCCCACAGGTTCGAGGGATGTATAATGGCGATCGCGCTCGTAAAGAAACGCTTGTTCAATATGGATTTCGCTTACCATCTGCTCTAGACAACCGCCCCTTAAAATTTGCTGAATTTGAAGCATCGTTAACCCAGGTGATTTGTACATCGGCAACGCCAGGTGACTATGAATTAGGTCAAACCAAACAAGAAGTTGTTGAACAAATTATCCGTCCCACTGGGCTTGTCGATCCCGAAGTCATTATTCGTCCTACGACCGGTCAAATTGATGATTTAATGCAAGAGATTCAAAAACGAATTGCCAAATCACAACGGGTGATGATTGTCACCCTCACCATCCAAATGGCAGAAGATCTCACCGCTTATTTAAAACAACGGTCATTCAAAGTGGTATATATGCATGCGGAAACCAAAACCATGGAACGTAGCCAAATTATTTATCAACTCAGAAAAGGTAAATATGACGTGTTGATTGGCATTAACTTATTGAGAGAAGGTTTAGACATTCCTGAAGTATCCTTGATTGCCATTTTAGATGCAGACAAAGAAGGATTTTTACGATCGGCGAGATCGTTAATTCAAATCATTGGTCGAGCGGCAAGAAACGCTGAAGGTCAAGTCATCATGTATGCTGATAAAAAAACCGATTCAATGAAAGCTGCCATTGAGGAAACCAATCGCCGAAGAGATAAACAATTGGCCCACAACAAGCAATTTAATATCACTCCAATTTCCATTAAAAAAGATATCCAATCACCGATGAAGGCAATCGATGATGATATTGCGAAGTTAACGCAAGTGAAAGGTAAATCTTCACGTAGTGAACTTGAGCAAAGAATTCGAGAATTTGAGAAGCTAATGAGAGAGGCTGCTAAAGTCTATGATTTTGAGCGCGCCGCAGAACTTCGAGATATTATTTTTGAGCTCAAAGCTGAAATCAATGGATAATTTTTCTTTTCATTTTCATTAAAACAAGGTATCATTTTCAATCGTAGGAGACATTTATGGAATTTACATTTTTAGATATCGTCTTTATCATCGTATCCTTTGTGATTATTATCCTATCCTTATTACAAGGTGGTAAATCCGAAGGGGCATCAGGCGCGATTACCGGTGCAGGTATGAACGTGTTTGTCAAAACCAAAGAACGTGGCTCTGAATTGATTATTTCCTGGTTAACGTTTGGATTTGCCGTGGTCTTTTTCCTCCTTGCTTTGCTCACCAACGCCTTGGCTTAATCCTGGTTAAAATTGAAATGAACGAGGGATCACATCCCTCGTTTTTCTTTGGGTGAATTTGATATAATTTTAATGCTGATGACCATTGCACAATATATTCAACAAGAAAAAAAACGCCTTCAAGGTTTAGCCCAAGGCCTTACCACCAAACCGCATTTGGTGATAATTCAGGCTAATGAAAATGAAGGTTCGAATATTTATATACGTGGCAAACTTTCGGATTGCCAAGAAGTAGGTTTTCAAGCCACTCATCTACGATTACCAACATCCATTACCCAAGAAGATTTATTAAAGGAAATCCTTAAACACAATCAAAATCCAATGGTTCACGGTGTCATCGTTCAAGTACCCTTACCACCCCATATTGATCCTTCTGTCATTCGCCGTGCCGTAGTTCCACATAAAGATGTGGACGGATTTCATCCTTTATCGCCGATGATGGCTTGCACGCCAAAAGGCATTGTGGATTATTTAGCAGCGAGTGGATTTGATTTTGTTGGTAAACATGCACTCATACTTGGTCGTTCATATATCGTTGGTCGCCCGTTAGCAAATGCTTTACTTGATCGTAATGCTACCGTCAGTATCGCTCACTCCAAAACTAAAGAAGAAGATCGGACAACGTTATTGGCTAATGCTGACTTAATCTGTGTTGCAGTTGGTAAGAAATGGTATTTATCTAATCAAAAAGTGAAACCAACCGCATGGATTGTTGATATCGGTATTACCAGAGAAGATGGACAGATTTATGGTGACGTTAAACCTGGTCGCCATGTGGCGTTACAAACACCTGTTCCTGGTGGCGTGGGTCTGCTCACACGATTATCCTTATTAAAAAACTTATGGGAAGCTTATACTCAACAATTTAAATCTAAAGTTAAAGAAGATTAACGTTTTAATCTCAATTTGCCTTCATATGATAAAAGCATATAATACCCTTAACAAAAGGAGCCTTTTATGGATGCTAAAAAGTTAAGACAATTTGCCACATTAACGGTACGCCGTGGTGTGAATGTCAAACCAGGACAAGATGTGATTATTCACGCTGAACTTGATCAACCTGAATTTATCACGATGGTGGTAGAAGAGGCCTATGCCGCTGGTGCGCGTTCGGTTCGGGTTAAGTGGACGCATCAACCCATCAGTCGAGTGAATGCCTTAGAGATGAAAGAAGAAGTCATGGCCGAAATCCCGGAATGGCAACATGCGGAAATGGCGCATAATGTTAAAACATTACCCGCGCAAATTCATATTCGTTCGGTTGATCCGGATGGAATGAAAGGTACCGATCAAACCAAACTTACCAATGTTGCTAAAATCACAACACCGCAAATCCTTAAATACCGTGAACAAATGGATAATAAGTTTCAATGGACGATTATCGGTGTTCCTTCCATTAAGTGGGCAGAAAAAGTATTCCCTTCATTGAAGGGTGAAAAAGCAGTGGAGGCGATGTGGGAAGCCATCATCAAAGCCACACGTGTCACAAACAATCCCTTAGAAGAATGGGACCGTCATAACGCCACCTTACAACAACGAAGTAAACAACTGGATGCCTTAAATTTAGATTACCTCCATTTCCAATCTGCCAATGGCACTGACTTTAAGATTTGGATGATTCCGGAAGCGCGTTGGTTGGGTGGTGGAGAAAAACTGATCGATGGTCATTTCTACAATCCCAACATGCCTACCGAGGAAGTCTTCATTACTCCTAAAGCTGGTAAGGCTGAAGGTAAGGTTGTCGCCTCTAAACCCCTCTCTTATCAAGGAGAACTGATTGAAGATTTTGCAGTCACCTTTGCCGGTGGTAAGGTTGTCAAAGTTGAAGCTAAGAAAAATCAAAAGCTTTTAGAACAAATGGTCAAAATGGATGAAGGAGCCTCACGCATTGGTGAATTAGCCTTGGTTCCATTTGATTCACCCATTCAACAATCAGGCCTGTTATTTTATAACACCTTATTTGATGAAAACGCCGCTTGCCACATCGCTTTAGGTCGTGCATATGTGAATTCAATTAAAGGTTATGCGACGATGACGCCACAACAACTGACTGATATTGGTTGTAATCGCTCGATGATTCATGTCGACTTCATGATTGGTAGTCGGGATTTAAAAATAACTGGATATAATCGAAAAGGGTTTGCTGTTCCTATTTTTGAAAAAGGTAATTGGGCTCCTTCCCTCAAATAATAAAATGTTTGGTATTAAAAAACCTTCACACATCTGTGAAGGTTTTTTATTAATATCGTAACTTTATAAACTTAAGTATCGATCTATTTCCCATTGCGAAACGTAGGTTCGATATTCATCCCATTCTTTTTCTTTGGCAAGAATGTACTTATCATATGTATGTTTGCCAAGAACGGCCAACATCATCGGATCCTTTTTCATTTCTTTAATGGCATCCTTTAAATTTTCTGGAAGGTTGGGAATCCCTTGCGCTTCTCGTTGTTCCCTGGTTAATTCAAAAATGTTGTCATAGACAGGCGGGATTGTTTTTGGATCTTTAGAGGCGATTCCCTCTAAACCCGCAGTCAGGATAAAGGCTAAAGCAAGATAAGGATTGGCGAGCGGATCGACGTTCCTTAATTCAGTACGAGTTGAACCGCCACGGGCTGCGGGAATGCGAATCATCGCTGATCGATTTGCATCAGACCAACAAGCATAGCAAGGGGCTTCATATCCAGGAATAATCCGCTTATAGGAGTTGACGGTAGGATTAGTTAAAGCTGCAATTGAACGGGAATGATTTAATATACCCGTCATCCATTTACGAGCAACATCGGATAATTGCATATCGCCTTTAGGGTCATAAAACGCATTTTCACCTTTGGCATTCGCTAAGGACATATTCGTATGCATACCGGAACCGTTGATACCGGCAATGGGTTTAGGCATGAAGGTGGCATGTAAACCATGCTTATGTGCGATGACTTTTACAACCGTTTTGAAAAGTTGTAAGTTATCACACGCTTTCAAAACATCTTGGAAGCGAAAGTTAATTTCATGTTGACCGACTGCGACTTCGTGGTGAGAGGCTTGGACCATTAACCCTAACTTATCAAGTTCAATCGCAATATCACGACGGGTATAGTTATCGCCATCCATCGGTGCTAAATCAAAATAACCAGCGTCATCATTAGGTTCAATGACTGGTTTGCCATCTTTGACTTTAAATAAGAAAAATTCTGGTTCAAAACCAACGTTTAAGGCGGAGAAGCCTGCATCTTGCATCTTCTTAATCGCTTTCTTGAGAATAAAACGAGGATCGCCTTCAAAAGGCTCACCTTTAGGTGTGTAAACATCGCAAACCAGTCGTGCGACTTTTCCCAAGGCTAAACTTTCAAAAGTCAGAATTTGCCATGTTGATAAATCTGGATATAGATACATGTCGGCTTCTTTAATGCGCACGAAACCTTCAATCGAGGACCCATCAAACATAATTTTGTTATGAAGAGCGTCCTCTAAACGCGAAATAGGTAAATCAACAGATTTGACCATCCCGAGCATATCGGTAAACTGCATTCTAATAAAGCGAACATCTTCTTTTTTAGCAATAGCTAAAATGTCGTCTTTTGTCATGATTGCCATGAATAACTCCCCCTATGAGATGTTATTTTCATTATAATTTATCTTTTTAAATAGTCAAATTTAGTTAGTCTTCATCATCTTCACTGTCTTCATCGTCTTCATTGTCTTCTTGATCTTCATCTTCATCACGGTGATCACCTCTAGGTCCATGACGGTCATCTTCCCATTCACCCTCTTCACGTTCTCCATCTTCATTGAATTGAATGGCTTGATAACGATAGCCAATGATTTCATTTTGAGCATTCAAAACCGGAATCACATAAACTGAAATCTTACCCTTAATTCTTCCATCTACGCCCTGCATATCAAATTTAATTTCAAGGATGGTTTCTCCATCTTCTATTTCATATTCAAATTTAAAAGTATCTCTAGTGCGACTAATATCATTATTTTCAAAGAAGTTTAATTCTACAACCGTTTCATCATCTTCAATTTCAAGTTTAAATTCAGAAATGGTAAGGACATCATTGACCATTTTTTTAACTTTGATTTTGGTTTCCTCTTCCTCAAATATATATTCCGTTTCGATGTAATTGATTTCATCTAAATTGGCGCGAAAGATGATTTTAGTTTCGTCATCTTCTTGGGTTTTGCTGCCGGTAACAAGGTAACGAATGTTGTTATCAATGACTAAATCACCACGGAAGGAATAGTAGGTTTCTTCTTCAATGACTTCAGAACTTTCAATGTTGTAATAAAGAGCGTATGGAATCGCTAAACCTTCGATATCATATACGACAAACGTATCGAGAAATTCGAACTGAACGTCATCCGAGGTTTGTGAAACAATCACCGGTGCCTCATTGGTTCCTAAAAATTGTTCAAAGACGGTTAAGTAAGGATTGAGTAATGTCATCGTTTGTTCAAAGTTGATGGTTTCTCGTTCACGTGAAGGTTTGAATTTAATTTGTAAAGATGGATGCAATAGGGGTTGAGGATTATTGATTGATAAATTGGTTAATAAAGTTGCAGAGGTAATACTTGAAATCGAGATGGCTTCTTTTTCATTGTTTAGTCGTAAGGGTGGTAAAACAGTTTGACTGGAAACGGGTATCGATGGTTGACTCGTTTGCGAAGTTGTATCAGATGGTAAGACTGAATCACTCGAAGGAGCGATTGGATTGGCATTCTGAATCACGATCGCGAAAATAAAAATACTAGTCATGAGCGTGGCTATAGGAAGAAGCCGAAAGAATGAAAATGGTTTTGAGTTAGGGAAATTTTTTAAGATGAAAGGACGCAGATTAGGCATTTGCCCTTCCGCTTCGCGCTTAATTTTTTTTAAGACATCTTTTTCATTCATTTTTTCAAAGCCCCTTTCATTTTTTTAATCGCTTGGTTATATTTCCACGTTACGGTTCCCAGTGGGATGTTCATCATTAAGGCGATTTCTCGGTGTTTGTATTCACTAATCGCATAGAGGAAGAGAATTTTTTGTTCATCTTGATCAAGGATTTTTTTTGCTAAGGTAATCACCGGAGATCCTAAATCATAGATGTCTTTAGTACTCGGAAGCGTTGCTTCTAAGGTTTCTCTTTCAACCTGCGTTTCTCGGTCGCGAAGTTTCATAAGGTTTAACGCTGTATTACGCGCGATGGTGAGAATCCAGTTCATCCCATTGGTGGTGAGGTTATATTGATGAATGTTATCCATCACTTTGAGATAAGTATCTTGCATCACATCCTCCGTTAATTGCGTATCGTGCAAATATGGAAGGATGAAAGCAAACACACCTCGACGCGTTTGTTCGTAGAGATCTTGCATCGCTTGCGTTTTCCCTTTTTTGATTTGTAATAGTAATGCGTTAATGGGGTTCATCAAGCATAACTTTACACGGAAACGATGCGGACTTCTACCCCTTTAAAGGGAGCATCTCAAGGGGACTTAAGATGCTACTTATTTAACAAAGAAGTGCTTGAATTTATTGGTGTTTGGATTTGAATATCGAGTAATGATAAAAAATAAATGGTTTTTTCGTTTATTTTTAGCCATTTTTCATCAAAATTAATCTGTTGAACCCATCCTTTTTCTTGGATTCTTTGACCATCTTCAAAATAAACAATCGTCGCCCATTGATGCTTGGCGATGAGTAGATTAGCGTTGATGACGGTAGCCTGATCTTGACTCACATGAGGTTTTTCAATTCGGTTTTTGGATTGTTTCATTCTCACAATCGTACCCTTTTGTTCAATTAACGATGCATAAGCTGCCCACTTTTTCATGCCGCGATCGCTCATTTACGGTGACCTCCAATTAAGGTGTGTCGTTCCCGTGTGGTTGATGCTTTTAACAAAGCTGAAGTTCTTAAAATAGCATTATGTCCGTAGCGTTCTTTGATCTGTGCAATCGTCACTTGTAGACGTCTTTTTTTATCCGTGGTTTCTGCATCTGTAAATAAATCAAGTTGCTCTTGATTGAGTGGATTTAATTTACGAAAGGCAAAAGTAATATTACGAATTGGTTTCGGTTCAACATATCGATGATAGATTCTCATCAACGCTTCATAGAGCGTATCTTCATCATCTGTGGCGCGCATTAAACTCATTTGATGAGAAAATCCACCCAAACTAGCTGAATAACCAATACCAAGATGCACAAGAGAACTTAATTGACCCTGAAGGCGTAAACGCAAGGTTAAATCATCACACATTTCTCTGATGACAATCGGGACTTCATCTACTGAGTAGTCGCGATAAAGCACTTGTCCCATGCTAATGCCAGGTTCTTTCGGTTGATATTTTTCGCGAATGTTGGAGTGATCAATCCCATTCGCGTGGTCATGAAGTTGTTGACCCATCACGCCATAAAGTGCAATCAATTTATGTTCGGGATATTGCGCAAGATCTTGAATGGTCATGATCCCTAATTGATGTAAACGATGTTCCATACGTGAAGCAATGCCCCACATTTCTCCAACTGGTAAGGGCCAAAATTTTTCTTGGATATCGTGTTGATGCCATGTGGCAATACCGTCTTTGGCTTTTTTGGCTTCGATATCTAAAGCACTCTTCGCTAAAAATGGATTATCACCAATACCCACGGTTGCCAAAAGTTTCAGTTTACGGTAAATGGTATCTTTGATGGTCTTCATTAATTCATGCGGTGTTTGTTGATACAACTTTAAATAAGGACCAAGATTTAAAAACGCTTCATCAACACTATAAATATGTAAATCATCTTCACCCACAAAATCTAATAGAATCGACATTACCTGAGCCGATTTTTCTAAATATAAACTCATCCTTGGTGTTGCAAAGATAATGTCATCGCGTTTGGGAAGTTCAAAGACACGTAATCTTGAAGGAATCCCTTGAAGACGAAGATAAGGAGAAACCGCCAGTACAATCGTGCCTGTACCTCTGGTTTTATCGGCCACAATTAAAGGTGTGGTAAACGGATCTAAACCGCGTTCAACGCATTCAACGACTGCATAAAACGATTTAAGATCGAGCACAGCGACCACGGAAGGATAGTTTGAGATGGGTAGAATATTTTTTAACATAATTGGTTAAGGGAATTTTATTTTACCGAGTGAAGGTGTAAGAAATCACGTTAATTTTTTTATGAAAACATTTTCAATTTATTTTTAATTAAAACCTTCAAAAAACGATGGAAAAAGTAAAAATTAAATTGCAATTATGTTATATTAAGAAACATGGATATCAATGCATTACTTGAACCGATTAAATTAGCTATTCTCGACATCCTGGCTAACCCGATTCTTTTGGACATTGGTCTCGGTGCTTTTTTATTCATCATGGCGACAACGGGGGTTAAACGTGGGTATTGGTTTGCCCTATGGAACTTGTTTTTTTCTGCGGTTGTCCTGTTTATCTCTTTAACATTCTTCCTTAATGTTGCTACCGGTATTGTCAGCAACCTAACGGGTGCATATTTAGTTTTCTCAGAAATCAATATGTCTAGAACCATGGCGATGTTCGGAATCTTGCTTGCTGTTTTATTGTTTGGTTGGTTGGTTTCTGGATTCATTTATTTGATTTTTACGCCAATCAAAGGCAAAAATTACTCATATCGCGATTTAGACCCAATGGTTGTGATCAAGGTAAAGTCTTATGGATTTATGGTTGGTTTATTCGAAGGCATTGCATATGTGCTTTTATTTAATGTTGTTTTAGGCAATATCTCAACCTATTTACCGGAAATTTTCCCCAATCGTTTTATTTCTACATTCCTCGAAACCTTACAACCCAGCAACTCTATTGTTTTAAACCTCATCAATAGTGTGCTTGGTGATTATGGTAGTATCTTTCAATTAGGTTAAACCTTTTATTTAGCCTCAAATAAAAAACGTCTCTATATGAGACGTTTTTTTGTTTGATCAAGTTAAGCTTTTGTGCTTACTTTTTTTCTTGGCTTTTTTGTCACCACTTCAGTTGTTGTTGCTCTTGCTTTAGCCGATTTAACGAAGGGAAGAATAGCTGCTGGTTCATAAGCAACTTTTTCCATAAACACGTCATAAAAACCATTGCCGATTAAGATGACGAAGACACCCAACATGGAGGCTTCAAAACTGTTAACGAAGGTGACAACCAAGAGAATCAGCATTCCTAGAATTGCGAGGCGAGGAACATATGGATAACCCCAAACCCGATATGGACGTTCCGCTTCTGGCATGGTTTTTCTGAATTTAAAGACAGATAAGAAAATAAGGGTATTAAAGATGAGGGCGCCAAATAAAATAATGGAAAGTAAATAATTGACGTTGTTATAGCCAAGTAAAACGATGATTAAGGAAACGATGGTTTGCCCTAAAATGGCAACCCATGGCGTTTGGAATTTAGCGTCAATTTTTCCAAAGATACTTGGTAACGTTTGATCGTCTGCCATTGCAAGATAGACCCGTGGAAAAGAAAGAATAGATCCATTGAGCGAACCCAAAATCGAGACTGCAATCGCCCCAAAGACAACATAACCCAATAAGGTTAAATCAAAACTGGTAAAGATAGCACCAAATGCTGTATAAACAGCACCTAAATCAAATCCAGCTTCCACAGCCCCTGATCCAAGTGCAGCCAAGGTTCCGGCATCAATAATGCGATATAAACCAACGACAAATAAAACATAAACACCCATCACTAAAGCGACGGCGATGGTTAAGGCTTTCGGTAAGTCTCGGCTTGTATCCTTCATTTCTTCCGCGACTGTGTTTAGATTTGTCCATCCTTCATAGGCAAAGAGCGTTCTCGCAACGGCAAATAATAAACCTGAAATTAACAAGCCAAATTCAACATTTTCCGCACCGTTACTCGCAATAATATTGGTTTCAGTTCCAGAGAATAAACCAAAGAAGATTACGGTAATCAAAGGAATCAATTTTGCAACGAAGAAAATATTTTGCACCAATTTACCATAACGAATACCAAGGTAATTAATCACCGATAACACAATAATTGCGATTGCAGCAATGACGCCAACTGTTGTTGCATCAAAACCTTGACCTTCATTCACGCCAAGCATGTAGCCTAAAACTTGAGCAAAAAGAATCGCAAGTAAGGCTACCGAGCCGGAACTCGATAAGAAGAAGTTGGTAATACCCGAAAGAAAGGCAACCCTTTTACCATATGCTTTTCTTAAATAGACGTAATACCCACCAGTCTTAGGAAATAGCGTTCCGAGTTCCGCGTAAGTAAGTGCCGAAAATAAGGTGATGATACCTCCTACAAGCCATGCCACCAGGGATAACCCTAAGGAGTTGCTAGCAAGCCCAAGCACTAGCATTGAAAAGAAATAAATACCAGAACCAATCATAATACCGGCCAAGACCGATACACTAGAGAACAATCCTAACTCTTTTTTAAGTTTCATATGAAACCTCCAGTTAACGTTAAAAATAATTTATCAATCCATTCGATAAATTGCAAAGAAAATGATTTCGTGAAAACATTAGTTTTCTTTGATTTTTGCCAGGGCTTGGTAATGCAGAATCGGGGTTCTCGCTGCTGAGACTTCATCTAAACGACCTACCGGTGTGTGATGAGGTGCAGTTTTCACAAGATCTGGATTTGTCGATGCTTCTTGAGCTATTTGCCTAAAGATTTTAATAAATTCATCTAAGGTTTCTTTGGATTCAACTTCCGTTGGCTCCACCATAATTGATTGATCGAAGAGGAGTGGGAAGTAAATGGTTGGGGCATGGATACCAAAATCAAGACAACGTTTGGCAATATCTAAGGTTTTCACACCCGTTGATTGATCAATCAAGCCATTCATCACAAACTCATGCATGCATGGTTGATCGGCCACAAGTTTATAAAGATCTTTCAAAGAGGCTTGAATATAATTGGCATTCAAGACAGCATAAGGTCCGACGTTCATCAAATCTTGAGCCACCGTACGAATATAAGCATAGGCACGAATGACCACAAGGAAATTACCATAAAAACCACCGACTTGGCCACATGAAGTAGAAGGATAGTCAAAGCGATATTGATTATGTTCTTTGATAACGACGGGTTTAGGTAAATACGGTACCAAGTGTTTGGCAACACTGACTGGGCCTGATCCAGGGCCACCGCCACCATGTGGGGTAGAGAAGGTTTTATGAAGGTTCATATGCATAATATCGAAACCCATATCACCTGGCCTCGCTAAACCTAGTAACGGGTTAAGATTGGCGCCATCGTAATATAAGAGGCCACCGACATCATGGACTAATTTTGCAATCGTTAAAATGTCTTTTTCAAATAAACCAACCGTATTAGGATTCGTTAACATGATACCTGCAACTTGATGGTTTAAAACTTGTTTTAATGCATCAACATCCACCATGCCATTTTTGGATTTAATCGTGATGGTTTCATATCCTAACATCATCGCACTAGCAGGGTTTGTACCGTGAGCGGAATCGGGAATCACGACTTTGGTACGTTGATGATCGCCTCGGGCTTCATGATAGGATTTCATGATCATTAATCCGACGAGTTCACCATGGGCACCAGCAAAGGTATTTAACGAAGTACCACCCATGCCGGTCACTTCATTTAACATATTCGCCATGTCATAGTAAATCTTCAAGAGAGGTTGGATGGTTTCTAAAGGTTGCGTTGGATGGATGAGTTTAAATCCATCTAAGCTTGCCATTTCATCATTGATTTTTGGGTTGTACTTCATCGTGCAAGAACCAAGTGGATAAAAACCAGATTCAATGCCAATATTTTTTTGTGAGACTTTGGTGTAATGACGAACAATATCAAGCTCACTCACTTCCGGTAAAGATGCAGGTTCTTGACGGAATAAAGAAGCATCTAAATTGGGTTGCGTCGTTTTCGTAATCCCGGTATCCGCTAGTTGATATCCCACGCGACCTTGTGAAGATAATTCAAAAATTAATTTAGTGTAAGTCATGTTGCACCTCCTTGACGGCTAGGACTAGTGCATCGATGTCTTCCTTGGTTTTGGTTTCACTGCCATAAACCACCACCTGATTGTTGGTGATGGGGAATCCAAATAAAATCCCTTTTTGCACGAGAGCTTTTTCTAATTTTTTCACATCCACCTTTGAGGTTAGTGTGCATTCATATGCATATGGTGCTTTAAAAGTTTTGGTAAATAATCCTGTTTGAATCAATTGGTCAACAAGATAACGGGTCACTAAACAAGCTTGATCAAAGGCTTGAACTAATCCTTTTTTGCCAAGTGCGCTCATATAGATAGTCGCTTGTAAAGCGAGTAAAGATTGATTCGAACAAATATTGGAATTAGCTTTTTCACGACGGATATGTTGTTCTCGGGTTTGTAAGGTTAGGACAAATCCTCGTTGACCACGATTATCCTTGGTGTAACCGCAAATCCTTCCTGGCATTTTTCTTACCCATTCATTGAGCGTGGTGAGATAGCCTAAATATGGACCACCAAAATTGGGATTTAGTCCAAGTGATTGAGCTTCTCCACAAACGATATCAGCACCTAATGCTCTTGGGGTTTTTAATCTTGCTAATGCAAAGGGATCATTGTAAGAAATGACCAAGGCATTTTTAGCCTTAATCATTGGAGATAATTGATCAAAATATTCAATTAAACCAAAGCGATTGGGATAAGAAAAAATCACACCTGCAAAAGGCGTTTCCATTTCTTTCATGAGTAGACTTTGATCGATAAGCCCATCTTTAGGTGGTAATATCGCTAAGGTTACACCGCGATGTCTTGCATAAGTTTTAATGACTTCTTCCGCTTGCGGTAGAAGCGGTGACGCTACAATAATCCGTTTGATCGAAGTCACAGAAACCGCCATCATCATTGCTTCAGATAGTGCGGTGGGTCCATCATACATCGAAGCATTGGACACATCCATACCGGTTAATTGCGTAATCATCGATTGCCATTCAAAAATATATTGAAGCGTGCCTTGAGCAACTTCGGGTTGGTATGGGGTGTAGGACGTTAAGAATTCTTGTCGAGAACTAATTGCATCAATAATGGCCGGTCTTTCGTGTTCATAAACACCAAAGCCTCTGAACGATTGAAGCACTTGTCCTTGATTAGCTTTTAAATGTTTTCGTAATTGACTTTCTGATAACCTTGGTAGGATTTGATAAGGTTTTTTTAAGCGAATAGACGTTGGAATATCGTGAAGCAAATCATCCATTTTTTGTACACGAATAACCTTCAACATGGATTGTTGATCAGCCTCGGTTAAAGGCAAGTATTTAAACATAATTTAAGTCTCCAATAAATTATTTTGGTAAGGCGTCGTAAGCAGCTTTAGTCAACAATTGATTTAGTTCTGAAGGATTAGAAATTTTAACTTTAATGATCCAGTTCTTTTCCGCATCTTGGTTGATTAAGTCAGGATTTGAAACCAAGGCAGTGTTGGTTGCCACAATTTCTCCAGAGACGGGTATGTATAAATCCGATGCGGCTTTGACAGATTCAACGACACCAAAAACATCATTTTCTTTAAATTTTTTTCCAACAGCAGGAAGATCTACAAAGACAATCGTACCCAAGCTACCTTGGGCATAATCGGTGATACCGATGGTGGCAATATTCTTATCTAAAACCACCCATTCGTGCGATGGTGAGTATTTTTTTTCACTCATAAATTTCTCCTAACGTTTGTATTGTTTCTGCATGAATATCATATCACGAACCACTGCTTCAATAGGCGTGGTTCTCATCATCACCGTCACCTTGGTTCCAGCAGTCGTAAAAGGTGTTTCTAGAATCGCCATTGCTAAGGCTTTGGTTGAATCCGGAAGGATATAACCCGTGGTGATAAGACCCACTTGCTTACCATTGACTAAGACAGGATATTCGGCTCTAGCAACGCCTCTACCAATTAATTCTATGCCTACAAGTTTTTGTTTAACCCCTTTTTGAATTTGAGTCACAAGGGCTTCTTTGCCAATAAAGTTTTTCTGAGTTTTGACCGCAAATTGCAAACCCGCTTCAATTGGCGAAATGTGCTCGGATATTTCATGCGAATATAACGGTAATGCAGCTTCAAAACGAAGGGTATCACGAGCTCCTAAACCACATGGAGCCACTCTCTTATCACTCACTAAAGCTAACCATAAAGATTGAATCGTAGCAAAATCGCCATATAATTCAAACCCATCACTGCCGGTATACCCAGATCTTGAGATGATGAGTTCTTTGCCTTGATAATGAGTTACTTGATAGGTCATAAATTTAAGTTGACTTAGTTCGACTTTTTTGGTGATTTTGTCTTGAAGTACGGCTTCAGAAAGTGGTCCTTGCAAAGCTAGTTGAAGAAGTGTTCCGGTTACCACTTCGATTTGAACATCAAAACTTCCTTTGTGCTGATTCATCCATTCAACATCCACTTGAGCATTAATCGCGTTGATTACTAATAAGATTTTTTTAGGATTAAAAACATAGGCGATTAAATCGTCAATCGGATATCCTTGCTCATTGCATATTAATGCGTAGATAGCTTTGTTTTGTGGTTGCCCTTGAATTTGATTGGTTACCAAGGATTCTACAAATGGTAATGCATCCTTGCCTGTAACATACACTCGACCCATGTGAGACACATCAAAAACCCCAGCCGATTGCCTAACAGCACGATGTTCTGCGACCAATCCTTTATACTCTTGTGGCATGGTAAAGCCACCATAAAAGACAATTTTTGCGCCTAATTTAACATGTTCCTCGTGAAGCGGTAGTTTTGCCATATTACACCTCTATTGAAAATCATTTTATCTCAACAACCTAATTCAAGGTATAAGAAAATAATCGTGGTAAAATTATTCTATGAAAGAAAAGAATTATTTAGTTGTTGTCGATGTGCAAAAAGACTTTGTGGATGGCGTACTGGGCACTCCAGAAGCGGTTGCGATGATTCCTTACTTAGTCGATAAAATTAAAAATTTTAAAGGTGATACCATTTTTACCCAGGACACTCATGACAATAACTATTTATCTACTATTGAAGGTAAAAAATTACCTGTTGTTCATTGCATCAAAAAGACGGCAGGATGGAATTTTGATGCGGCAATTTTGCCTTATACCAAGGGCAAAAAAATATTTCAAAAACCCACTTTTGGTTCTGAAAAACTAATGAAATTTTTGAAAAAACAACACCAAATTTCGCCAATAAAGTTGATTGAAGTAGTGGGCATTTGCACTGATATCTGCGTCATATCTAATGTGATGATGTTAAAGGCAGCACTTCCCAATGTAAGCATCAAAGTAGATGCCAAAGCTTGTGCTGGCGTTACCCCCTTAAGTCATCAACGCGCTTTAGATGCAATGGCGTCAATTCATATTGATATTCAAAAATAAAAACCTCCTATTAAAATGGAGGTTTTTTCATAAAATGATTGGTGGAGCTGACGAGGATCGAACTCGCTACCTCGTCGTTGCGAACGACGCGCTCTCCCAAATGAGCTACAGCCCCAAGATTGCCTAACAAGATTAACAAAAAAAGCAAAAAAGAGCAACCTTTTAACGATTAATAATTGAATGTTGTTTCTCCAATAAACTTTCTATTGTAAGCGCATACAAGATATCTTATGATAAAAGAAACCGATTTCCTTCTATCTGGAAAATCAGAGGATTTAAGTTATGAAAACTTTTATCAGCCATCATTATCAAAAACAAAAACCATTTGCTGGCTTTTTACCTGGCATTGCTGGTAAAGAAGGACTACCTATGTGGGTCTTTTATGTCAATCGCGGACAGGCTATTAGCACCTTTGGAGTTCGAGATAAAAATGGTGCCATTACAGAATTTTATCCGGCTAATTTAGCGTACGCTTACATCCATCAAAATGGATTTCGGACCTTTATTAAATTCAAAGATGAAGTCTATGAATGCTTCCAAGAAAAAAATGAATCGCAATCGCTAACGATTGATGCTCATGAAATCATCATTGAAGAAACCGTCCAACGATGGAATCTTAAAATAAAAGTGACATATGCCACTTTACCCAATATGCCTTTATCAGCATTAATGAGAAAAGTGGAGATCACTTCCTTAGATGGCGTAGAAAAGAAAATTATTGTCATTGATGGGCTTGCGCAGATTTTGCCAGCTGGTATTGATTATGGTGGTTATAAAGCTGTCAGTTATTTATTGCAAAGCTGGATGGAAGTACAAGAAAATGACAACCACGTCTTTTTGAAATTGCGAGCTTCGACTGCAGATTCTAGTGAAGTGAAGGCTGTTGATGACGGTAATTTTTATACGTACATTGGCTTCAATCAAAAACAATATTTATATGATTACAAGGCGGTATTTGCCCAAGATTCTTCCTTTACAACGCCGTATCGTCTGCAAGCACTAGATTATCAAAGTTTGGTGAAACAAAAACAAGCACCCGTGAATCAAGTGCCATCTGCATTTGTGGCATCTGAACTTACCGTTAAAAACACAACAACCTTCTACGGTGTGTTTGGTTATAGTCAAAATCGTACGCAATTATCTTCTTTAGTGCAAAAGATGAATTCTACTTTTTTAGAAAATAAGTTTAAAGAAAATAAATCGACCGTGGAATCGTTAACTGCAGAAATTCAAACCCAAACAGCAAGACCGATGTTCGATTCTTATTTGCAACAATGCTATCTCGACAATATTTTGCGCGGTGGTTATCCCATTCAATTTGAAACATTAGATGGTCCAGTTGGCTATCATATTTACTCTCGTAAACATGGTGATTTAGAAAGAGATTATAATTTCTTTTCACTAGAACCAAGTTATTTATCGCAAGGCAACGGTGCTTTTAGAGACGTGTTACAAAACCGTCGGAATGATCTATATTTTCATCCCGAAGTAGGCACCACGACGATTGCGCAATTTGCCTCGTTAATCCAAGCGGATGGATATAATCCATTAAGTATTGAAGGGATTATGTTCACGTTCAAAGGTGATACAAAGAGTTATCCTCAAGCGATTCAAGACATCCTGAAACTAGAATTTACACCTGGGCAAATTGCTAATGTGGCGGGACAATTGCAATTACCTGTGATGGAAACGGTCACCAAGATCATTCAACAATCTCATTACCATTTCAAAGCTACTTTTGGTGAAGGATATTGGGGTGATCACTTCACTTATTTTTTAGATTTAATCGAAACGTATGTAGACATTTATCCTGATCAAGTTGAAAATCTAATGCAACAAAAGCACCGTTATTTCTTATCTCCTGCACATGTGTTAAAACGTGATGAAAAATATATTTTAAAGAATGGCAAGGTTCGTCAGTACCATGCCGTTCACCATGATCATGCATTACCACAACGTGGTTGGCTAAAACTTGCGACTGGCGAAGACGCAACCACAACCCTATTGGGGAAATTAATCACTTTAGTTACGAATAAATTTGCCCAATTAGACCCTGATAGTCTTGGCTTGATGTATGAAGCAGAAAGACCAGGTTGGAACGATGCGATGAATGGCATTCCCGGATTATTTGGTTCGGGTGTTTCTGAAATGCTTGAACTCAAAAGAATTGTTCATTTCTTACAAAAACAAACGAAAGTTGATGTTGATGTCCTGTCTCCATTAAAAATACTGATCAACTCCCTCTTAGGCATTAAGGATGCGAGTTTATTTAATCAATGGTCAAAACGGATGGATGCTTTAGAAGTGTATCGAGATCAACTAAAAGCACCATTATCTATAACGACTTTAAGTGCAGATGGGGTGCAAACGTTACTGAGTCATATGGCAAGCACACTGCAAAACTCCGTAGATCGATTATTAAAAATCCATCCGATCCCTTACACCTATTTCATTTATGAAGTCGAACGGTATGATCTGTTACCTAAAGCCAACGCGAATGCGCTTCAAACCGTTCGGGCAATATCCTTTAAACGCACGCCATTGCCTCATTTTTTAGAAGCGCCTGCAAGAATGTTATCCAATGGATTCCTGACTTCACAACAAGCGACAAAACTCTATGCAGCGATTCAACAATCGCCATTGTATGATGCCTCTTTAAAAATTTATAAAACCAGTGTCCCATTGGATCAACAATCGATGGAAATTGGTCGTATTCGTGCGTTTACTCCTGGGTGGTTGGAACGGGAATCCGCTTTCTTACACATGACCTATAAATATATGCTGGGCTTGTTAAAAGCCGAGGCTTATCCTTCATTTTTTGAAGCCATGGAACATGGTCTCACTTGCTTTATGAATCCAGAAGTATATGGACGTTCACCTTTGGAAAACTCTTCGTTTATTGCGACTACGAATAACCCAGATGCTTCCAAACATGGTCAGGGATTTTATGCGAGATTATCTGGATCGACAGCAGAAGTGATATCGATGTGGAAAAGATTAATCTTCGGGCCAAGATTATTTTCATATGTTCAAGGTAAACTCCAATTTCAACTTCAACCATCTATTCCATTAGCATATTTTAAGGATGGCAAAATCGAAACCACTTTATTTGCCAATACTAAGATTCGTCTATTGATTAACCAAGCCGTAACACCAACTGACAAAACACTGACTGTAACGGGATATCGACTGGTTTCACCTAAACAAACTAAACCCATTATCATCGAAGGTTCCTCGATTCAGGGAGAACACGCGATGGCAATACGGCAAAAACGATTCAGCGAGATCGAAGTTTTATTAAAAGGAGGTTAACCAGCAAACATTCATAAATACGTGTAGGGAATAATTGTTCACTGTCAATCATCATGAAAGGAAATTATTGATGAAAAAATATTGGAAGGGTCTCTCGATTACGTTAGCAGCCCTTGTGCTAGCAGCGTGTGGAACCCCAAGTTCAAGTAGTAGTAGTGCAAGTAGCTCGGCTGCGACAACATTATCCACGATCACGATTGTCGGTGCGAATGATGTCTCAGTTGAATTCGATGCTGATTTTAACTTTTTAACTGGTGTCACGGCCACAGGTAATAATGGCCAAGATTTCACCTCAAGTATTACGCTCTCTTCGATTTCTACTGCTGTTAACACAACCAGTGGTGTCCTCGATACCACTCGAACTGGTGTTCACACGGTACAATATCGCGTTCAATCTGGCACAATCGTTGCCACAAAATTTAGAAACGTAACGGTAGAACAACCAGAATCCACAGGTGGTATGTTGCTCAATCCAGATTTTTCTTTAGGGACCGCTGGCTGGACTGACCCTGGTGTTGTCTATAACGAAAGTGGATCGAGTATTGCCTTTGATATCGAAGAAGGCGCATTAAAGGTTGTGGTTGTGGCAAGTCCTGTTGCTTACGCTCCACGATTTGGGCAAATGAATGTTCCCTTTGAAATCGATACGACATATGAAGTAAGTTTTAGAGCAAAATCTAGTGTCGTAAAACCAATTAACTTAAACGCTGGCGAATTGTTAAGCTCAGCACCTTGGTTTACTGATTTTAAACCTGGTCAACCAGAAATTAGAACCATCGGAACGGAATGGGCATCTTATTCTTACACATTTACCCATCGTTTAGACAATCAACGCGGTGGTATTTTATTTGAATTAGGAACCGTTAGTGGTCAAAAAGTTGATGCAACAATGCACTTTGATGACATCACGATTGAAGAAGCTACAGCCGGTCCAGATGTGACGGCGCCAAACTTCTCGGGTGTTACAAGTACGGTAAGCGTTTTAGTCGGTTCAACCTATGATCCATTAAATGGTGTCACAGCTTTAGACATCGTTGATGGTGATTTAACCGATTCCATTCTCGTTGAAATTCTTGATAGTAATAATGCGGTCGTCAATGCAGTGGATACCAGTTCTCCTGGTGTTTACACCGTCAACTATACAGTTGAAGATGCTGCAGGAAATGCAGCTACAGCCTCAACAACCGTCAACGTTGTAGAGTTAATGTTTAAAGATGAAAACCTCTTAGTTAATGGTGATTTTACTTCGGGTTTCGACCCAGGTTGGGATGTATGGACGCAAAATTGGGGTAATGCGCCAGTGGTTTCTGGTGGTGTCAACACTGACCAAGATTTAGTCACCTTAAATATTCAAGGTGGCGGAGATGCAGTTTGGGCCATCCAACTTTTCCAAGAAAATGTCAATCTTGAAGAAGGAACAACGTATCGCTTTTCGATTACAGGTTATGCAGCCGTTGCAAGAAAAATTAGTGTCGGTATTGGTTATGGCGATCCATGGAACGAATATGCAAGAAAAAATGGAATTGACATCGCAACCACTTCAAGCACTCAAGACTTTATCTTTACGGTCACAAAAGCAGATGCTGCCGTTAAAGTTGTGTTGGAATTAGGAACACAAGAAGGATTTGCAGATGGCCTCATTTATTTTGAAAATATCCGTCTACAAAGATTAGATGCTACTCCCATTGTTGAAGATGGTGCGTTTGCCATGACTGGCTGGCGTCATTTCGTCAATGACTGGGATGGCACGGTTGCCACCTCCGGTATTGTTGCTGGCGAATATAAAATGACGATTACGAAGACCGTTGGTTTAAACCCAAATGCTGATAATTGGAAACTACAAATCATTCAAGATAACATCGCATTTGGTGAAACCGTCGATAATGGTCGTATGAATTTAACCGCTGAAAAATCCTATACGTTAAGTTTCGATATGTATGCTTCGCAAGCCATCAACGTCACCACCTTTATTGGTGCTCCTGGTGTCTGGCTTAACTATGTACCGGAAGCAAATCGCGTCAATGCAGTCACCACAAGCAAGCAAACGATCACGATTCCCGTGAGTACGGTCGGAGCAACTTTAAATGGATTTGAAAAATTATCATTTGAATTTGGTTCTTCCTTTTCGAACTTTGAATCTGGAAACGAATTCGTCGCTATTGATAATGTGGTTTTAAAAGAAGGTAATACGGTATTACCAAATGTGATTAACGGCGACATGAATGCGATTTTAGGTGGCCACACTTTCTTTACGGAAAATGGTGGTGCGATGACCCGTGGTGCCAATGGTGGAGCCTCCATCGAAGTTCCAGCATTAGGTGGAGCCGCTTATCAACCGCATTATTACTACATTTTCCCAACGCTTGCCAAAGGAAATTACGAAGTGAAGATTGCGTTAACAAGTTCTGTCACACGTGATTTACGCTTTAACATTATTCTTCCTGATGCAGGTTATGCCTCGATCCTACCGGAAAACTTTGTTGATTTTAGAGTCACAGCAGATACACCTTATGTATTTACGCTTTCCTTCGAAGTGGTGAATCCATTAACGAATGTGAAGCTTGAATTAGACTTAGGTACGCTCGGTGGTGATAAAATCTCCTTACCCGGCACCTTCTTAATTTCAGAAGTGCTTGTTTACGCCAACTACAATAGCTAAAGGAGGCCATGGATAGTGAAACATAAAACTAAACTATCCGTTGTAGCCTTGTTTGTCCTTGCTGGATGTGGGGGAACCCCATCCAGTAGTGGCAACACTACAACGAGTGAGACATTACAGCCTGTTACGTTGTCTTATGCAGATTGGGGTAATCAAGAACTCAATCAACGAATGATTGATTTATTCCAAGCAAGATATCCCCACATCACCGTTGAATTGAGACAAGATATTGTTGGTGCAGGTTCGCAATTTACAGGCAACCTTGTCACGGCCGCTCAAGCTGGATTACTACCAGATGTCTTTGCCACCGATAACGTCCCTACCGTTATTAATGCTGGTTTGACCTTGGATGTAGCCGAGTATTGGGACGCAGACGAAGATGCCCAATTGGTGTATGACAATATTGCGCTTGCAGGTGTTTACAATGGTAAACGCTATGCTGTTCCTTCCTTCCAATTCTTAAAAGGCATTTTGATTAATTTAAATATTTTTGAACGGGCAAATTTACAAACGGTGCCAGGAAGATATCGTATTGATAATGATGGTTATCCTGTGAAAGATTGGACGTTTGAAGAATTTGTTAATATTGCTTCTGACATTAAAAATTTTGATTTAGTGAACACTGAAAATTTAGTCGTGGGCATGGACACATGGTATGGATCTCCAGATTTCCAACAAGTATGGCCAATGATGCAAAATGCTGAAACTCAATACGATACATGGGATGGTGAAGCATTTCATTACACCTCCGCGGATTGGATTAGCGCGATGCAGGCTAAAGTTGCTCTCCATCAGTTGACTGATGGAACTACCACTCGTTTTACCCCAGAAGATTATGATGCTGAAGACAATGATGAATTAAGAACGTATATGATTCAAACGGGTTATGCGGCAATGGACATTGAAGGTTCCTGGCAATTTTGGGTAATCAAAGATGCCTTAGATAACCGTGATTTTGAATTAGGTTTCTGGCCTTATCCACAAGGTGATGCTGGTTTATTTCCACCCACCATTCTTGACTTCCAAGCAGTCTCTTCACAAACCGAACATCCCGAAGAAGCTTATCTACTTGCTAAATGGATGACCTTTGGACAAGATGGTTGGGATGCCAGACTTTCATTATTAGAATCCGATCGTGAAGATGCAATTGCCGAAGGTTTAACACCTGAATTTTTAGATCGATTCCCCATTGCCGATTATCCCGACATTTGGACGAGAGTTGAAGGGCTTGTCGAAGGGATTGAAGGCATTGATGCAATCTTTGATCGCATTGAATATTCAAAACCAGACTTAGATAAGTGGCTGCCAGGTTATAAAGATTTCTGGGCATGGGCTTACTCACCAGAAAATCCATTTAACTTCGATAACTTAGTTGCAGAAGGACCGAATGCGGTTCCAACGTATGCTTCCGCTTGGGAGGCGCAAATTAATACCCTCGTTGCAGAACAACTTGCCGCTTTAGGTGCAGGTTAAATAAACCAAAGTGGGAGGTTTCTAATTGAAACCTCCCATCAAC
The DNA here is from genome assembly GCA_041177725.1 of Bacillota bacterium. GTDB lineage: Bacteria > Bacillota_I > Bacilli_A > RFN20 > CAG-826 > UBA970. The sequence continues at coordinate 29,696 of JBEDAR010000020.1, forward strand.
GTGATTCATGAAAAAAACAAAATTAAACCTTAACAATTTAAACCTGAAACATACTGGCATTTGGCTAGTTGTT
>JBEDAR010000021.1:0-9915 GCA_041177725.1 Bacillota bacterium
TTTCGTTGGTTTCTTTAATCACCTATGTTTACCAAAATCGGAGTATTTTTGTCACCCATGAATAATTTAATCAAGACCTTGGCCGACTTAAACTTACAAATTCAAACGATTGAAAGTTTTACAGGAGGAAGTCTTTCGCATCACTTTATTCAACATTCGGGAGCTTCTCAATGGTTTAAACGAGGATTGGTATTGTATCAACTTGAAACCAAAGCGAAATTTTTAGGACTTTCCTTGGAAGCGATGAAGAAAATCGATCCTGTATCTGAGCAATTAATAAAACTATGTTTAAACAAGGCCCTCTTAATGTTTCCCAATACCATTACGATGATGACAACAGGCAATGCTGGTCCTACAAAACAAGGTAACCATCCGGTTGGTGATTTCTATATCGGAATCAGTGATGGAAAACACGAACAAATTCAATTTGGACAAGCAAAGGGTTCAAGAAAACAAATCCAACAAGCAGGGTTAAAAATGGCGTTAAAAATGTTAAGTGAATTTTTAAGCACCTATTATGTAGTGTCCACTAAATAATTGGTATAGTATAAGGGACAAAAAGGATAGGCTTATGGCAAAAGAAAAAGAAAAAAAAGATATCAAAGATGAGGCGCTTGAAGAAGCATTACGCAACATAGAAAAAACCTATGGTAAAGGTGCGGTGATGAAATTAGGTGAAAGACCTGAAACCGCCGTCGATACCATTCCTACAGGTTCTTTATCTTTGGATATGGCTTTGGGTGTCGGTGGTTATCCTAAAGGGCGAATTATTGAAATTTTTGGTCCAGAATCTAGTGGTAAGACAACCTTAGCTTTAACCGCGATTGCGGAAGCGCAAAAGCGAGGGGGTCGGGCTGCTTTTGTCGATGCTGAACATGCCATTGATCCTGTCTATGCAAAAAAATTAGGTGTCAATATCGATGAATTGATTCTTTCTCAACCAGATAATGGTGAACAAGCTTTAGAAATTGTTGAAATGCTGGCACATTCCAATGCTATCGATCTAATTATCGTTGACTCGGTTGCCGCCTTAGTGCCTCAAGCCGAATTAGATGGAATGATGGCAGACAATCAAGTTGGTTTACAAGCTCGATTAATGTCTAAAGCAATGCGAAAACTTGCCGCAGTACTAAATAAATCTAATTGCACGGTTATCTTTATCAATCAATTAAGAGAAAAAGTAGGGATTGCATATGGTAATCCTGAAGTTACTTCAGGTGGTCGCGCTTTGAAGTTTTATGCATCCGTTCGCATTGATATACGTCGTTCTGAAGCCATCAAGGTAGGGGAATCCATTATCGGTAATATGGTCAAGATTAAAATCGTCAAAAACAAAGTGGCTCCACCCTTTATTACCTCTGAAATTGAGCTTTTATTCGGTCAAGGCTTTTCCAAAACAGGTGAAGTATTAGATAAAGCGACTGACTTGGGCATGATCAAGAAAATGGGGTCTTGGTATGAACTTGAAGGCACCCGATTAGGGCAAGGCCGTGACAATGCTAAAGAATATTTAAAAACGCATCCAGAAATCCTAGAAAAACTCGAAAAAAGAATTAAAACAGGAGAAATTTAAATCAATTGAACCTCTAGGATGATCCTAGAGGTTTTTTAATCGTAGGCAAATAAGAAATCTTTTGCTATGATAAAGAAGTATCTTCGGATACTGGATATAGATTCGCATTCGTCGTTTAGAAACTTAACCAGGGTCATACCTGATAAAAGCAGCATATTATTCAATCATTTAAACGAACTTTTGTGATTTTTTTATACCAACATCATTAAAAGGAACATCACTCGTCATGATGCGCCCTATATTGAAAGGAGACGGTTGTTATGGTCGATATTTCGATTTTAGTTTTATTATCCATTCTTGCTTTGATTATTGGGGTTATTTTAGGGATTCTTATTTACTTTAGTTTACCTATCTTTCGTGCAAGAGAGGCAACGAAAAAGGCATCAAAATTAATTAAAGATGCTGAAATTAAAGCTGATCATATTGTTAAAAATGCTCAACTTGATGCAAAACAAACCGTTTATGAGTTAAAACAAGAGGCTGATAAAGAAATCAAAGAAAGAAAACAAGAAGTTAATGCTTTTGAAAATAAACTTTTCAATCGTGAACAAAGTATTGATCGTCGAGACCAAGCATTGATGCAAAAAGAAAAAAATCTTGAAGAAAAGATTGAATTGCAACAAAAGCGGATGAAAGAAATTGAAAGAAAAGAAGAAGTTTTGCAATTAAAATTAGACTCGATTATTCACGAACTCGAAAAAGTCTCGGGTATGTCTTCTCAAGAAGCCAAAACTGAAATTCTTAATCGCGTGGAAGCCAAACTAAGTAAAGAAATTGCGAATTTGATTAAAAATCGCGAACAAGAAGCCAAAGAGCAAGCGCAAACCATGGCGAATGAAATTTTAGGAATGACGCTCAACCGTTATGCTCAAGATTTTGTCACAGAACGTACGGTTTCTGTCGTTAATTTACCTAGTGATGAAATGAAGGGACGTATTATCGGTCGTGAGGGTCGCAATATCCGCTCACTTGAACAAGCACTTGGCGTTGATTTGATTATTGATGATACCCCAGAAGTGATAACCGTGAGCTGCTTTGATCCAATCCGACGAGAAACCGCAAAGCGCACATTAGAAATCTTATTAAAAGATGGTCGTATTCAACCATCGAGAATCGAAGAAGTGGCAGCAAAGGTGAAGAGTGAATTAGGTGAAATCATGCATAAAGCAGGTCAAGAAGCTGCTTTCCGATTAGGTTTAGGCAATATTCATCCAGAACTACTAGATTTAGTCGGTCGTTTAAAATACCGCACCTCTTACGGTCAAAACGCCTATGATCACTCCATCGAAGTCGCAAAACTATGTGGCATCATGGCAGCAGAAATGGGCATCGATCAAAATATGGCTAAACGCGCCGGATTACTCCATGACGTTGGCAAAGCCATTGACTTTGAAATGGAAGGAAGTCACGTTGAATTAGGGGCTCGATACGCTCGAAAATATAATGAACCTGATGTGGTACTCAATGCAATAGAGTCTCACCACGGGGATACAGAAATTAAGTATGTTATTTCTCACTTAGTGATTGCCGCTGATACCTTATCTGCCGCCCGTCCAGGTGCCAGAAGTGAAACCTTAGAAACGTATGTTAAGCGCCTTGAACAATTAGAAAATATCTGCAAATCCTATGAAGGAGTTGCGCAAAGTTATGCGATGCAATCAGGTCGAGAAGTAAGGATTATGGTCGTACCTGATAAGGTCGATGATGCAACTGCTGTGAAATTAGCGAGAGACATTAAAGATCGTATTGAAGCAGAAATGACCTATCCTGGTCAAATCAAAGTATCGGTTATTCGCGAATATCGTGCGATTGAAACTGCAAAATAAACTTTCATGAAGTGGCTTTTTATTGGCGATATTGTTGGTAGTTTTGGTCGCTTGATGGTGGCAAAACATTTACCCAAACTAAAACAAAGTTTAGGCTTAGATTTTGTTATTGCCAATGCCGAAAATGCCAGTCATGGCAAAGGGTTGATGCGGAAACATTACGAAGAACTATTGGCATGCGGCATTGATGTGATGACGCTAGGTAATCACTATAACGCCAAAGGTGAAATTAGAGATTATTTAGACCAAACGGTTAGTTTAGTTAGACCTTTGAATTTAAAACATCCTTATCCTGGCGTAGGATCTGTTGTTTTTAAGGTTCAAAATTATCGTATTCGAGTGACTAATATATTAGGTCAAGCTTTTATGAATGAAGAGGTTCATAATCCCTTTGATGCTTTGGAAACCTTAATTCAAAAAGAACCACCTTCCGATCTTCACATTGTCGATTTTCACGCAGAAGCCACCGGAGAGAAATATGCGATGGGTTATGCTTTTTGCGGAAAGATTACAGCTTTATTTGGCACGCATACCCATGTGCAAACCAATGACTTACGAATGTTAGACAACACTACATTATTTATTTCTGATGTCGGTATGACTGGACCTTATAATGGCATTCTTGGTGTTAAAAAAGAAAACATTATTCAACGTCTATGGAAACAAGAAAAAACAGTTTATGAATTGGCTGAAGATGGTGAAAGTGTCTTGTCTGCTGTTTTTGTGGAAACAAACCAACACGGATTACCTGTATCCTTTAAGACGATTCTTATCACGGATAAGGTAAAATAAAAATCATGGCAGATCAAAAATTAAATATCACCGAAAAACCGGATCTAGATAAAGCTCGATCACGTGTTAGACAAGAAATTCCCGTTGTAAGGGATGAGATTGTAGTTCCTGAACGCTTGATTCAGTATGCTCAAGGTAAGAAATATTTTATTCGTACTTATGGATGTCAGGCCAATGTGCGTGATGAAGAAAACATGAGAGGGCTTTTAGAATTGACCGGTTTTACATCGGTAGATGATGAAAAATTAGCAGATTTTGTGATCATTAATACTTGTGCGATTCGGGAAAATGCTGAAGATAAAGTCTTTGGTGAACTCGGTATTTTAAAAGGATTAAAAGCCATCAAACCGAACATGTTAATTGCTGTGAGCGGTTGTATGGTCCAGCAAACCCATATTGTGGACACCATTACGCAAAAGTATCGTCATGTTGATTTGATGTTTGGTACGCATAATATCCATCACCTACTCGAGTTACTTGATGAAGCGATTACCAAGAAGATTCGAGTTGTTAACGTTCCCTCAAAATATGGGGAAATCGTTGAAAACATGCCATCCAAACGTAATCACCGCTTTAAAGCATTTGTGAATATCATGTTTGGATGTGACAAGTTTTGCACCTACTGTATTGTCCCTTATACCAGAGGCAAAGAACGGTCAAGGTTGATGGATGATGTGATCAAAGAATGCAAAGAACTTGTTGAGCAAGGTTATCAAGAAATTACCCTGGTTGGTCAAAACGTCAACTCTTATGGCAAGGATTTCAAAAATGGCACCACCTTTGCCCAATTATTAGAAGCGGTAGCATTAACAGGCATTCCACGTTTAAGGTTTATGACGTCACATCCATGGGATTTTACGGATGAAATGTTAGACATGATTGCCAAATACGAAAATATTATGAATCACATTCACCTACCCTTTCAGGCTGGTGATGACATGATTTTAAGATTGATGGCAAGACGCTATACGGTTGCATCTTATTTAGAACTCGTGAAGAAGATGCAAAGCAAAATTCCACAAGTCACCCTCACCACAGACATCATTGTCGGCTTTCCTAATGAAACCGAAGCTCAGTTCCAAGGCACATTAGATTTGGTTGAAAAAGTAAAGTTTGACGCTACTTTTACGTTTATTTATTCGCCACGAAAAGGAACACCTGCGCATAAAATGTTAGATAACGTGCCATATGAAGAAAAACAAAAAAGATTTTATCGTCTTAAAGAGTTGGTTGATCGCATCGCCAAAGAAAAATCTGAAACGATGGTTGGGCAAATTTATACAGTTCTCGTCGATGGCATTAGTAAAAACAATCCTGATAAATTATCTGCTTATACGGAAAGCAATAAGCTTGTTCACTTTAAGGGAGACGCTTCTCTTGCCGGTAAACTGGTTCGTGTGAGAATTGATGAAGCCAACACGTATACCTTATTTGGAACCTTGATTGATGACCAAGCTTGAGTCCTTGACGGAGCAATTAGCAAAAGCACTGCAAGCATTGCCAGAAGTTAAAGAGTTTTTTGCTTTACGTGAGCAAATTTTAAAAGATCCATTTTTGAATGAACAACAAGAACAAATGAAACATCACCAAAAGTTAATGATGAAACACCTTGCAGACAAAAGCATTTATCAACGCCATCAAACAGCATATCGTCAACATCAACAAGCGTTTGATGACCACCCACTTGTGCAAAATTATGTTAACTTGAAGGAACAACTTTCTCCTTTACTAAACGAACTCCAAGCAATTATTGAATAGGCATTTTGAAGCCTATTTGGTATGATAAATTCATCCTTAATATGAAGAAAACATCCGCACCTTTTACCCCGATGATGATGCAGTACTTGCAAATCAAATCGCAGTACCCTGATACGTTAATATTCTTCCGCCTTGGTGATTTTTATGAACTTTTCTTTGAGGATGCAAAGCTTGCTTCTCGAGAATTATCATTAGTGCTCACTGGAAAAAGTGCAGGGCAAGAAGAACGTGTGCCGATGTGTGGGATACCTTTTCATGCCTATAAAAGTTATCTTAAAAAATTGATTGATAAAGGTTACAAGGTCGGGATTGTTGAGCAAATGGAAGATGCCAGTCTATCCAAAGGTCTCGTTCAACGCGATGTTACGCAAATCTATACACCAGGTTCTTTTATTGACGATCAAGAATCGGCGCATAATTTCTTAGTTGCAGTAAATCAAGATCAACATCATTATTGGATCATCTTTGGTGATATTAGTACCGGTGAGATCTATAGTGATTTCCTTGAAAAACAGCCGCTAATTTTAATGGGTTACTTACAAAAACTTTCAACCCATGAAGTCGTGATGAATGAAGCAACTGCAAAGATGATTCGCGAACCGATTCAATCTTTAGGTTTGTCCGTAACGATTTTAGAACTAAATCAAGAATTGAATTCACCAGAAGCTTATGCTTATCAACTTTGGTTAAATTATGTAGAAACTAACCTCAAAAAAACGATAACCTTTGTTAGACCGTTTATTCCTCTTTATCAAGATAAGAGTTTAAAAATGGATGCTGTATCCTTGACTAATCTTGAAGTGTTACAATCCTTAAAAAATCAAAATATCCAAGGCTCGCTTTATTGGGTATTAGATCAAACCACAACACCGATGGGTTCAAGGTTACTTAAACAATGGTTAATCCGACCTAGCGCCCATGTCCCTACGATTACCTTGCGTCATCAAATGGTCAAAACCTTAATGAATCAATTTTTAACGCTTGAAAGTTTACGTGAGATTTTGAAATCAATCTATGACATTCCCCGCCTTATCTCCAAATTGCATTTAAAACAGCTTAACGCCAGAGATGTGCTTTCGCTGAAAAAATCTTTAGAACCAATTCACGATTTAAAAAAACTCTTAACCAGTTTGCAGGATCCCCTCTCACAATCTCTAAACGCTGCCATTCAACCCTTTCCTAATCTTGTTGATTTGATTAATCAAGCAATCCAAGATCAACCACCGGTGAGTATCAAAGAAGGTGGCTTGATTAAAAATGGTTTTAATGCTGAATTGGACCATTGGATTTCATTAGCTAAAGGTGGTAAAAAAGCTTTAATTGAACTTGAGTTAAAAGAAAGAGAACGGACTGGAATCAAGAATTTAAAGGTTGGTTACAATCAAGTTTTTGGCTATTATCTTGAAATATCAAACGGACAATTATCATCAATTAAACCAGAATTTGAATATGAAAGAAGACAAACTTTAGCTAATGGAGAACGCTTTATTAATCGTGCTTTAAAAGCTTTAGAGAGTCAACTATTGCAAGCTGAAGACATGCAAAAAAAATTAGAAGAAACCATTTTCCAAAACCTAGTTGAAAAAATTGAACCTTTTACCCAAGACTTACAATCCTTAGCCCAGCAGCTTTCAGAACTCGATGTGATTTGTACTTTCGCAGTCGTCAGTCGCACCTATCAATTCGTCCAACCGACTTTTTCTGAGGATAAAGCTTTTAAGGTTGAACAATGTCGACACCCAGTCATTGAAAAAGCTTTAAAGAAATCTGTGTTTGTAGCCAATGACTTTATGATGGATGATCAGACCAATACTTTATTAATTACAGGTCCCAACATGGGTGGGAAATCAACCTATATGCGGCAAATTGCTTTACTGATGATCATGGCACAAATTGGTTGTTTTGTTCCTGCTAAATCAGCGAACTTGATGTGGTTAGATGCCATCTATACCCGCATTGGTGCAAGTGATGATCTTATGGGTGGACAATCTACCTTTATGATGGAAATGACCCAAACTGAATTTGCACTCAGTCATGCTACCGATAGAACTCTATTAATCTTTGATGAAATTGGTAGAGGTACCGCCACGTATGATGGCATGGCTATTGCTCAAGCTATCATTGAATATGCCACAACTAGTCTACAAGCAAAAACGCTTTTTTCAACCCACTATCACGAATTAACTCAATTAGAAAAAACTTTAAAAAAATTGAAAAATATCCATGTTGCAGTTCATGAAGAGAACGAGAAGATTACGTTTTTATATCAAGTAAAGCCAGGATCCATGAATCAATCATTTGGTATTCATGTTGCCCAGCTAGCCCAACTACCACCGAGTTTAATTAAACGGGCTAAAACAATTTTGTCGACTTTAGAAAAAACCCCACCCGTTTCAGTCAAACCTTTTCAGGAAACCAAGCATCCCTTGGTCAAAGCATTAAACGATATCGATCCACTAAAATTATCACCCATGGAAGCTTTACAGGTTTTGATTAACTTAAAGAAAAATCATCGATAGAAAATTCATTATGGGAAAAATTAAGATTTTAGATAGTCAATTAAGCAACATGATTGCCGCAGGTGAAGTCGTTGAACGACCTGCAAGTGCTATTAAGGAACTCATTGAAAATGCGATTGATGCTAATGCCACCAGAATCGACATCAGCGTTGAACATGCAGGTCGTATTCTCATGGAGGTTCGAGATAATGGCGAGGGCATGGATCGCGATGATTTATCTCAATCGATTCTGCGCCATGCAACCAGCAAAATCAAAGATGAATATGATTTGTTTCGAATCAAAACGTTAGGATTTAGAGGGGAAGCCTTACCTTCTATTGCGAGTGTTTCACAATTAACGATTGAATCATCTACTGGAAAAGGTCCTGGATATCAACTAAAGGCAGTTGATGGGATTGTGGAAATAATCCCGATTTCGAGTCGAAAAGGAACATCGGTAAAGGTGGAAAATTTATTTTTTAACACGCCAGTTCGTTTAAAATTTCTTAAAAATGATTATGTAGAAACGGCAAATATCATTGATGTTGTTTCCCGAATTGCCCTTGGTTTTCCCAACATTTCATTTTCACTTTATATTGATGGGAAGAACACATTTGTCACCGATGGTCGAGGCAATGTTTTACAAGTGATTAGCCAAATTTTCGGTATTCAAACTGCTAAACAATTAATCCCCTTTACTTTCGCTTCTCAAGATGTAAATGTCAAAGGTTTTTTAGGATTACCAAGTTTAGCTAAAAGTCATCGCTATAGTATGTACACATTAGTGAATGGTCGCTCTGTTACGTTGCCCAAAATTAATCAAGCGCTTCTCGAAGCATATCGTCCCTTTCTTCCTCCCGTTAGATACCCTTGGCTTTTTCTTCATTTCATGGTTGATCCAAGTTTGGTAGATGTGAATGTTCACCCGACGAAAAAGGAAGTACGTTTATCCAAAGAGGATCAGCTTAAAACCTCGTTAGTACCTGCAATCAGAAATGTCCTATCGGCTTTAAATTTAGCGCCTAGCGAATCTAAAATTATCAATCAACATTCCATGCAAACACCGCAACATACCTCCTCGCCAAATAATGAACTTCGAGAATCCGATTCAACTATAGATTGGATACCATTAGAATTGAATGCTTTAAAGTCAATTCAACAATTAACGGTTGTTGCGCAATTGCATTTAACCTATATTGTTTGTCGAGACGAGCAAGGTAGTATTTATTTAATTGATCAACATGCAGCAGATGAACGTGTTCGTTATGAGGAACAATTAGGTTTACTAAAGGATAAAAAATTTGCTGTCACACCACTCGTACCTGTGATGGTGGAAATCAAACCCAACGAGGCTAAATTATTAACGGAAGAACGAATGCAATTACTTTCATCTATTGGTGTTGAACTTGCGCCATTTGGTGCGAAAGCATTTAAAGTTAATACTGTACCAACATGGGCCATTCATGAT
>JBEDAR010000022.1:0-2678 GCA_041177725.1 Bacillota bacterium
CTGCAAAGAATATGGTTGTATCCGGAGATTGACCTGCCCAAGTATTTGCAGGGCGAACAATATAGTTTAATTTGGTTGTGGTTTGCCAAGTGGTAATCGGTAAAGATATGTAACCACCATATGCATCAGCATTTTCAAAGATAAATAATTCACCATCAAAACCATCTTCCCAAATCCATAATGCATGGTTAGCATAATTGGAGATGTTGTCACCTCTAAATCGAAAAGTGATATTTGAAATTTCAAAATTATTATTTGAATTAATGTTTGAATTAAAAACAAAAGATGAATCACTAATACTTGTTGAGTTTGAAGGGTTAAAACAAGAACTTAATAAGAATATAAAATAAATAAAAATATATTTTTTCATTTTTCATAATATTATAATAACTTATAGTAAATTAAACAATTCTAAACAGCTGAACCTCGATTATAATTTTCAAGTAATCTTTGTTTTTTATTATCTATAGTGGTACTTTCTCCAAAATCATCATCAACGGTTGTAGAGCCAGTAAAAGTATTTGTAGTAAAAAATAAATCATCGATTTGAGGATAAGCGTTATATCCAAATGAAGTACTTGTAGAACAAGTATTAATTTTATTCAATAATAAAACAACGTCGTTATTTGAAAGACCTAAGTTATCTACAAATGTTGCAGTTCTTTTGGTTGTATCAGATACCCATGCCCCTACTTCTAAAGCCTTGAAGTTATTAGGTGATCCTGAAATAAATAACGAACTTATCGAAATATCTACGGACTGATTTTTGTCACCAGCCCAAGCTCCCGATCGATCTCTAACAAGAAAGTTAGTTGTATCGTTAGGAACATCGTATATATATAAACCCTCCCAGTAATTTGAAATGACTTTAGTCATTTGTGGTGCAGTTTCAAAAGTAGTTGAGCTTGACCCGCCCCAATAATGAATGTACATGTTATCTCCACCATCCCAGTCACCCTTAAGATATGCATAAATTCTTTTGTTGCTGTCGGATGCAAAAGTATTAAGAGGCGATTGATTATTCGAATAGTTTAGTTGAAAAGGATTAATCAATATTCCAAATAAAATAAATACTAATGAGTTCGCAGTAATTATTTTTTTTAAGTTCACAAAAAACGAGACCCCTTTTTTATGATTTAAAGTTACAATATTCATATGTTAGCGGTTACATTTCAAAAAGTCAAGGTTTTGGATGGTGTTTAAACACCTTCTTTCCTTTTTAGAAACGGTCCCATTTATCAATAGTTAAGTATGATAAGATAATTTTTAGGGAATATCACATGGGAAAAAGAACAAATTATATCTCTTGGCATGAATATTTTATGGGCATTGCAGTTAACTCTGCGATGCGGAGTAAAGATCCTTCTACGCAAGTAGGGGCGTGTATTGTAAATCCAATGAACAAAGTAGTCTCTATCGGCTATAACGGCATGCCTTCTGGGGTTGATGATGATCAAGTTTCTTGGGATTCGAAAGAAGGATTAGATAGCAAGTATCTTTATGTAGCCCACGCAGAATTAAACGCGATCCTCAATGCAAAAGACGGTAGTGCCTTAAATAATACAAGAATCTTTGTCACCTTATTTCCTTGTAACGAATGTGCGAAGGCGATCATTCAAGCTGGCATTAAAGAGGTGGTCTATGCCGAAGATAAATATAAAGACACCATTGCAGCCCAAGCTGCCAAAAAATTATTTACACTAGCTAAGGTTAAAATGACCCCATATGTTGGTCGCTTACCTGTGATTGAATATAAATAACATTAAATTAGGACATGGTAAAAAAGAAAAATCAAATAGGTCTAATTCAAGGCTTTGGGCGACGATTATTGTTGCTTACGCTTGTTTATATTACCTTTATGGTTTCTATTTGGACAACCCTTGCGCAATTTTTTGTAGAAGGCGTTGGCTTGAGTTGGGTGTTTTGGCTTATCATCAGTCTATCAATTTTGTTGTGGATTGGCCTGATTGTTTGGGTAGAAATCTCTCAACTCAAACGGTATGGTCATGATTAACGTTGATCATTTAAGTTTTGCCTATGAAGTAAACAAAAACGTTTTAAAGGATGTTTCTTTTTCGATTCCTCAAGGACAATATGTCGCCTTAATGGGTCATAACGGCTCTGGTAAATCAACACTGGCAAAGTTACTTGCTGGTTTACTTGAACATAAAGTTGGCACCATTACGATTGATGGTTCGCTTTTAAATACGGCATCGATTCGTGATATAAGAAAAAAATTAGGAATTGTCTTTCAAAACCCCGACAATCAATTTATTGGTTCAACCGTTGCCGATGATTTAGCCTTTGGTTTAGAAAATCGCTTAGTACCGCATGCCAAGATGCAAACCATGATAGAAAAGTTTGCAGATCAAGTAGGGATGAAATCCTTCCTTCATCAAGAACCGAGTTCACTTTCCGGTGGTCAAAAACAACGGATTGCAATCGCCGGTGTCTTAGCAATGCAACCGAAAGTGCTTTTATTAGATGAAGCAACTGCGATGTTAGATCCGCTAGGTAAAAAAGAAATTAGAGATTTAATCCTTACGATTCGAAAAACATATCCTTCCTTAACTATCCTCGCCATCACCCATGATGTAGAAGAAGCTGTGCTTGCAGATCAAATCATGGTGTTGAAAGAGGGCTATTTAGCATTTTATGGCTTACCAGATACCTTGTTC
>JBEDAR010000023.1:0-4309 GCA_041177725.1 Bacillota bacterium
CAATTTTTGCAGTAGCAATCGGATCGAGGGCAGAGGTTGGTTCATCCATCAAAAGTACCTCAGGATTCATTGCAAGGGCACGCGCAATACACAATCTTTGTTGCTGGCCTCCGGATAATTCAAGCGCGGATTTTTGCAGACGATCTTTAACTTCTTCATATAATGCTGATCTTACCAGTGCTTCTTTTACAAGCGCATCTAGTTCTTTTTTGCCATAGTTTCGTTGGCATCTTGGTCCGTATGCAACGTTGTCATAAATACTCATTGGAAATGGATTGGGTTTTTGAAACACCATTCCGATGCGCTTGCGAATGTCAATCACATCTGTTTTTTTATCATAAACGGATATTTCACCAAACCAAACATTTCCTTGAATGGTGACATCTGGAATTAAATCATTCATCCGATTCAGGGTTCGTAAGAAAGTTGACTTACCACAACCAGAGGGGCCGATAAGCGCAGTGACGCTTTTTTCAAATATCGTGAGATTGATATTTTTAAGCGCTTGATTTTTCCCATAGTACAAAGATAGATTTTGCGTATGAAAGATTTTTTTCATTAGATTACACCACCGATTTTTCCTTTCATAATTCTTGTGGAAATAAACTTAATTAATAGGTTGAGAATTAAGACAATGCCGAGGATAATAATCGCGATAGTTGAGGATAACTCAATATTAGCAGGCTCATCCGTCATCATCGAATAAATGTGAACTGCTAAAGAGGTAGATTTATCCGTGAGTGTAATTTCATCCCTTACAATTGACCCGATTGCAAAGATGAGGGCTGCAGATTCGCCTACAATTCGACCAATACCTAATAAGACCGCCGCTAAAATTCCTGGAAGCGCATTGGGAACAACAACTTTAAAAGTGGTTTGAGTTCGAGATGCCCCGAGTGCCAGAGAAGCATTTCTGTAATCCATAGGAACAACTTTAAGACTCTCCTCGGTGGTGCGAATGATAATGGGTAAAAGAATAACAGAAAGTGTTAACGCTCCAGAAATTAAATTACCGCCAGTTGCATCGGTTAACGCGACTGTAAATGGGATAAAAATAGCAACACCTAACAATCCGAAGATAATCGACGGAACCCCTGTCAAGGTTTCAATAAATGATCGGATGGTGTTAGCAAACTGAGATTTTTTTGCATATTCATTCAGGTATAAAGCCGCACCAACACCTACGGGTATGGCAATCAAGAGTGTTAAGCCAATTAACCATAATGTTGTAAGAATAGAACCACCAATGCCTCCGCCCTTCGTAATCACTTCGATTTCAAAAATGGAATTGGATGATTCTAGTTCATTTATCATACGTTCAACACCTCTTCTTGCTAATGAAGTAGCGCGATCGTTGTAGGAAATTTTTTGAATGAGATACTCGGGTAATAATACAAATTCATTGCCCTCAATACCTTTGTTATTTAAGGATTTTAATGGTGAATTGGGGTGGATAAATGAAAGTTGAATAGAGGCTTGCCCTAATAAATCAACCCCTTCAACGAGTCCAATGCCCCACTTGGTTGAATAAAAAACATTTTCATCTAAAGGTATATTCGGTTCACACAGACAAAATTCACCTTGATTTTCGATTGGTTCACCAAGAATCGTTGTCGATTCGTAAGGATAACGAATGAGGTCGATGTTAATTAAAGACCAACCTTGATTAAAAACAAAGACGAGTATGGCACCTAAGGTCAAAAAAGAAATTGAAGAAAATAAAAAAGTCATGAATTGTAAAAATAAATCGAGGAGATATCTCAAGCTAAATTTAGACATGGACTCTTCCAATCTTTGATTTAACAAAATTCAAAATAAAATTAACCAGTAAAATAATGATCATTAAAACCAAGCCAATCGAAAAGCGAATGGTGTAATCCAAACCAACCGTTTCTTTCATCCCTTGCAGCATCGTAGAAGTAAGTGTTGCCGTCGTCTCAAACAAGGCAAATGAAATACCTGAGCGCCGAGATCCGGCCACCAAACTTACGGCTGTTGCTTCACCGAGTGCTCGACCCACACCAAGAATTGCCGCCGTAAAAATCCCTGATTTTGCTGATGCCAGAACAACTTTAAAATTGGTTTGGGTTGGGGTCGCCCCTAAAGCAAGCGAACCTTGAACTAATTCATTTTGAACTGATCGAATGGCAACCTCTGCAATCACTGTCATCGTGGGAATGATCATGATTGCCAAGACAATCACTGTTGATAAAACTGAAAATCCAGCAGATGATTGCACTCCTACGATTAAGGAAAGGTTATAAACCAAGTCTAAAATCACACCCGCACCAAATAATCCATAAACAATTGATGGAATGGCGGCTAAAATTTCAGTGATTGTTCGTAATGTGTTTCCTAGAAATTTAGGAGCAATTTTTGCAATAAACAAGGCAGAAAAAATAGAAACCGGCATCGCAATCAATAAACTTAATAGTGCAATATAGAGGGTGCTAATAATTAAATAACCTATACCATACGCATTCGAAAGAAAAGTTGGACCATCTAGGTAAACGATACCGGTTAAAAATCTTAATAGATTAACTCGTCCTAAGCCATCATTATCAGAAATAAAAGGAGATAATCCTCTTTCAATAATTACTAAAACCACAATCACAATAAAAGAGGCTGACAATAAAGCCATAAAAAAAAGAATTTTTTCAACGAGTTGATCAATCCATTTTTTAGCTTGGGTCTTTTTCATGTTAATAAATAAATTATACCGAGGGGTGCTCCCTCGGTATAAGGTCAAATTTGTAATGATTTGGTTAGAATTATAAGGCAGCTTCTGCAGTTAAAGCTTCTGCCCAAGTTCTAATGGGGTTGGTGGAGTCTTTTTCATACATTCTCTTTAAAATATCGGCATTCACATTCAATAATGGGTTATCTTTGTGAACTATGGCAACGATAGCATCCCAGGCAAATTGACCATATTGAGCAATGGGTAGTGCGACATCTCCAACCTTCTTTTCTGCATCCGTGAAGTTTCTTGAAGCAAAACCAACGTCTTTACCAACCGCGGTGTCTTTGATTGTTGGATCATTGGTGCGCTTATAAGCATCGCCGGAACCAGTGTGTTCATGTTCGGCAACAAAATTACCACAACGTGGTTTGAAAGAGGCAGTAATAGCTTTAGCAACTTTTTCAATTGAGTCAGAACCTCCAAAACGAACGGTCACCGATGTATTATCCTCGTTACAGACCGGGTAATTTTCTTTGATATCATCCCAACGTTGGGTTGCTTCTAATGCAACGGCACCCGCACCTGCAATGGTATCTTCACCTTCAATGGTCACCATAAATGCCACAAAAGCTTTGGCAATATCTTCAACCGTTTCTGATGGAAAGTCACCATCCGCTCTTAACATCCAGTTAAAAGGTCTCTTTAAACCATAGGAGTTATCAAGCACAGAATCTTCACTCGCCACCACATTATTAAATTTAAGACCTTTTACGTTGTTGTTTAAAGATGAGAGAGAGACATAACCAATTCCGTACTTATCCGATCCACTCATCGCGGTTAAGATTGCGGTGTTATCGGCAATCAAAAATCCATTTGTGAGTAAGTTATCGTTTTTTGCAGCAGCACTAAAACCGATACCGCCCATGAATCCATCACGGGTTCCGGACGTTGTATCACGGGTATAGAGAACAATATTGTTAGTGGTTGTAAATGAAGGCGCAGCAGATGTGGTAGTTGACGAAGCGATTGACGAAGCGCTAGATGATGAAACCGTGGTGCCACAAGCAGCCAAGATTACCGCTAGCGATGCAAACAAGGTTCCTTTCTTTAATTGCATGTTCATAGATTTACCTCCTCATGAATTCATACACCTACAATATAGAAGGTGAAGTTGTTAAGAAGATAAAGTTACCGTAAAGAATTGATAAGGATTAGGTTAAATGCGGAATGGTCATTGTAAAGGTTGTGCCTTTACCTAAATCACTTTTGACTTCGATGGTTCCTTGATGCGCTTGAATAATTGCTCTTGTAATCGCCAACCCTAGTCCAGATCCGCCACTGACACGGGTTCTCGCAGCATCCGTTCGATAAAAACGATCAAAAATTCTTGATAAGTTTTTGGGTTCGATGCCTCTACCTGTATCGGAAAAATAAAGAATGAGATTTTGATTTTTTACTTCAGAGGATACTTGAATATAACCTTTGTCTGTGTAACGAATGGCATTGGACAATAGGTTGGAAAATATTAAAAAGAATTTATCGCGATCAACAAAAATATTTAGTTCCTTGGGTGTTTTAATTTTGAATTGTAATTCCTTTTTCTCCAATTCTAACTGATGCACTTGTTTC
>JBEDAR010000024.1:0-4065 GCA_041177725.1 Bacillota bacterium
AGCAGTTTCTGAAGGGCACCCTGATAAAGTTTGTGATCAAATAGCCGATGCAATTTTGGATGCTTGTTTAGCGCTTGATCCACTTGCCCATGTTGCCATTGAATGTTTTGCGGCAAAGCAAAAACTTTTAATCGGCGGTGAGGTAAGATTTTCTAATCCAGCGATTAAAAGACCGGATATCATTGCGATTGCCAAACAAGTAATGAAAGAAATTGGATATACGGATCCAAAATTGGATTTTTCTGTTAATGAAGTTCAAGTATTTGATTGGGTTCAAACTCAATCAGAAGATATCAATCAAGCGGTAGCAAGAGCCGAAACAACTGCTGGTGATCAAGGACTTATGTTTGGATTTGCTACGGATGAAACTGAAGGAAAAATGCCTTTGGCGATTGTTTTGGCACAAAAACTAGTAAGAGTTGCTTCAAGACTTAGAAAACAAGGTCAATTTCCTTATGCTAGACCTGATATGAAGTCACAAGTGACCATTGCCTACTCGGGTAAAAAAGTAAAAGTTAGCAAAGTTGTCATGTCTATTCAACACGATCCAAAAACCCCTTTTGTAGAATTTAAAGAATTTATATCTGAAAAGATCATCAAACCAGTTGTCCAGTCTTTTAATCTTAATTTAGATTATGAAGTTTATATTAACCCTTCCGATCGATTTGTTATTGGTGGTCCTGCAGGTGATACAGGTTTAACAGGTAGAAAAATTATTGTCGATACATATGGTGGTTATGCTCGCCATGGTGGCGGTTCATTTTCTGGAAAAGACGCGACAAAAGTTGATCGTTCAGGTGCATATTTAGCCCGTTACATAGCCTTGAATTTAGTTACAGCCGGTGTCGCCAAAAAAGTAGAAGTTCAAATCGCTTATATCATCGGTCAAGCTGAACCAGTGTCTTTAACATTATTTACTTTTGGGACATTGAAAAAAGGGTTAAGCGAATCAAAAGTTCTCGAGGTTGTTAAAAAAGTTTTCTTTTTTAAACCGGGAGAAATTATCGAACATTTTTCTTTAAATCGACCTACATTTAAATACCGAGATTTAGCAATTTATGGCCACTTTGGTAGACCTGATTTAGATGTTCCTTGGGAAAAAACTGATAAAGTAAGCAAAATTCAAAATTTATTATTTTAAAAATGAACATTACCACTACCTTCTTCAAGGCAAAATTGAGATAATATTTATATAAAGGAGTGGCATATGAAATACCAAATCGTCGGTAAGAATATTCAGGTTACCAGTGCTATTTCGAATACGATTCAAAAGAAGCTCGACCACCTCAATAAGTTTTTCGTGATCAAAGATGATGTGACTTGTCGAGTTGTCGTTCGGTCTTACAAAGTAGGGGCAAAAGTGGAAATTACGATTTTTACTCCGATGATGGATGTAAGAGCTGAAGTTAAAGACGATGATCTTTATGCTGCAGTTGATTTAGCTTTAGATAAACTCAACAATCAACTTCGAAAACTAAAGACACGAATCAAAAATTATAAACATCCAAGTTTAGGTGAATCTATCATTTTAGACGCAATTGAAAATGAAAAAGTTCAAAGTAAAAAAGATGAAGTAGTTCGGACAAAATCCATTTTTTTGAATCCAATGACCATGGAAGAAGCCGTAACTAGAATGGAAGCCTTAGGCCATAGTTTCTTTATCTATTTAGATATAGAGGATAAACTAATCAGCCTTTTATATCATCGTCACGATGGTGGTTTTGGTTTAATTCAAGCGGAAAATAAATTACAATAAATCATGCCAAAATTGTTCGCAATTGACTTAGATGGAACCTTATTCTATCCCAAGAAGAAAATTACATTAGTATCTAAAGAGAATG
The DNA here is from genome assembly GCA_041177725.1 of Bacillota bacterium. Lineage (GTDB taxonomy): Bacteria > Bacillota_I > Bacilli_A > RFN20 > CAG-826 > UBA970. Next base: position 1,842 of record JBEDAR010000024.1, read on the forward strand.
TTGCATTTTTAAAATTTGCCATCGCTCAAGGGCATCAAGTCGTTTTTGTAACTTCTAGAAATCGATTTTTTGTTGAAAAAGTCTTAAAGCAAATTAATTTAGATCTTGATTTTGTTTGTCGAAATGGCTGCATGGTGGTTCATCAACATCATGTAATTCTAGACCAATCGATGACTTCCCAAGATGTAGAGAATGTAACCACATACATTCAAAAAAGACATCGCCGATATATGTTTTCGATTGACACCAAAAATGAGTCCAATCTTGTCTTTACCTCAAATTATGTATGGTATTTAGATTTAATATATCGCCTTTATTACCTTTTTCAAGGTCGATATCGAGAAGCTTATAAAAAAGATAATACCTATTTCATGAAACAAGTCCATGGTGATGCGGTTATTCAGCGATTGCTTATTTATTTTGGTATTAGTAAACAAGGCAAGAGGTTAGCACTCAAAGAAAGTAAAAACTTAAAAAAGAAATTTCCTCAACTTGAAATTGCTTGGATAAATGGATTAATTGAGGTTGCAAGCCTTGGCACGAATAAAGCAACCGGTTTAAAAATGTTAATTGAAAAAAAAGGGGTCAATCCTAAAGATGTTATCGTCGTTGGTGACTCCGGAAATGACATCCCAATGTTCAAAGCATTTTCTCAAAGTTATTGCATGTCACATGCCCATCCAGAAGTTAAAAAATTTGCTAAACATTTTATTAAAAGAGTTTATAACTTAAAACAACTGATTGAATAAAAATCATTGAATTTGTAAACTAAAATTGCTAAAATCACTCTAGGAAATCATCATGGTCAATCACAAAAAAACAACCCTTACTTTATCACAACGATTATGGGGTGGTTTATCAATTATGCTCCTGGTTTCAGGTTTAACACTTTCTGTTTTGGGATTTTTACGTGATTTACTCAATTTACCCTATGATCAAAATTGGATTCGAATCGCTGAAGCGGCCATGAATGACTTTTTATCAACCAATTTTTCCTGGCAGTTTTGGGGGAGTCTTTTCATGGGTTTGGGTGCATTGATTTTTGCTCTATTAATGCAACGTCTTGCTAGTGAAGCTGAAAAACAACAAGAAAAATTACAACGTCGCGCGCAACGATTACAAGATGCGAAGATTGCTGAATAGGCAATCTTTTTTTTAAAAGTCGAATGAAAACTCGTTATCACAATGGTCACTTTTATACTTTGAATCAATCTCAACCCATCGTTCAGGAAATTTGGGTCGAAGATGGAAAGATTATTCATTTAGGTTTGCATCCACATTGGAAAGCTCAAACCTCAATTGACGTTGAAGGGTGGATGGGTTTGCCAGGTTTAGTAGACGCACACTTACATATTTTAGGTTATGGAGAAAAACTTACTTTATTACAATTAAACAAATCCACTCATAAACAAGAAATCTTAAATAAAATTCGCAAGCATTTAAAAGGGTCATTTTTATATGCGCAAGGGCACTTAGAACAAAATTTAACGAAAGTTGATCTTGATACCATTTCCTTAAGCATCCCTATTTTACTTAGACATGCAGATTATCATGGTGCCACCGTGAATCAAGCGTTACTGAATCGCATTGGGTTAGAGCATCACCCTACCGGCATTCTTCATGAGGCTGATGCAATGGCTGCCGTTCAAAGTATCCCTAAATACAAAAAATCTGAACTCGTTTCAATGATTGTAACAGCGATGAAGGAATTACAATCATATGGAATTACCGGTGGTCATAGTGATGATCTTTTTTACTTTAATGGTTTTAAGGAAACGCTAGAGGCTTTTGAAGAAGCTTTAAAGGTGGTTCCCTTTCGCACTCATTTATTAATTCATCATCAAGAATTAGATCAGTTTATTCAAAGTAAACGGAATTGGCTAAATCAAAATCCTTATTTACAATTAGGGGCAATTAAGACCTTTTATGATGGAACTATTTCAAGTCAAACAGCATTAATGTCGCAACCATATCAACATTCAAAAAACCTTGGAGATAGACAATTTAGTTTGAAAAATTGGGAAGCATTATTGGTTCGAATTCGTCAAGAAGGTTTACCAGTTGCGATTCATACGATTGGTGATCAAGCGTTAGATGAAGTTGCCGACTGGTTAACAAAGTACCCTGTAAAAGTTGGACTGCATGATCGAATTATTCATGCTTCTTTTGCAAAAGTTTCAACCTTGGAAAAACTAAAAAAACTTTCTTTAATTTTTGATATACA
>JBEDAR010000025.1:0-12119 GCA_041177725.1 Bacillota bacterium
AAATTATGACTATGAACTCAATGAAATCTTTTTTGAAGATTTAGGCCTTCGTAAGCCCAATGTCTTTTTAGCTGCAGCTGGTGAGACTGCACTTTCCACCATTGGCAATATTTTAATCAAAATAGAAAAAGTCATCGATGACATTAAACCCGATTTATTTTTAGTGTTGGGTGATACGAATTCAGCCTTGTGTGCAATTGCGGCAAAACGAAAAAAAGTTCCAGTATTCCATATGGAAGCAGGTAATCGTTCTTTTGATGAAAGAGTTCCAGAAGAATTAAACCGCAAAATTGTTGACCATCTTGCAGATATCAATCTACCTTATTCAACCATTTCTAGGCAATATCTTTTAAATGAAGGTTTACCTGCAGATCGAATTATTAAAACGGGCTCACCGATGAAAGAAGTGATTGATCAAAATATCAAAAAAATTCAATCATCTCTCATTCTTAAAGAATTAAAGATTCAAAAACATGGATATTTTGTTGTCTCCGCCCATCGTGAAGAAAATATCAATGATGAAAAACATTTTAACGATTTAATCGCCACATTAAACATGCTATCAAAGGATTATCAACAACCGATTATTGTCTCTACCCATCCACGAACGAAAAAAATGATTGATGCAAAAGCGGTTAAGCTTGATCCGCTCGTTCGATTGTTGAAACCACTTAAATTTTCGGATTATGTGCATTTACAAATGCAGGCAAGAATGGTGCTTTCTGACTCAGGAACCATCAATGAGGAAACCTCCATTTTAGGTTTACGCGCGCTTAATATTCGCGATGCTCATGAAAGGCCAGAAGCGATGGAAGAGGCAAGCACACCGATGGTAGGATTGAATCCAATCAAGGTTAAGCAAGGTATTCAACTTCTCGAATCTACGTTAGAAAAAGCGATTCATCCTGTTCATGATTATTCCATTGATAATGTTTCAACCAAAGTTGTGAGAATTTTATTGTCTTACTTTAATTATCAAATTCCAAAGAAGTAAGATTGCTTTTTTAATTACAAAAGCGTAAGATAAAGATACCCCCCTATAGGAGGGGTATTGATGCAAAAACAACAATTTCAAATTGAAGGCATGACATGTGCGACTTGCCAAGTCACGGTTCAACGTGCGGTTGCTCAACTTCAAGGCGTTAAAAACGTGAATGTCAATCTCATTACCCATGCCATGCAGGTTGAATTTGAACCTACCTTAAAAATACAAACCATTATCAAAGAAGTTGAAGAAGCCGGCTACGGGGCTAAGGTCATTGCTAAAGATCAACCTGAACAATTTCGCAAGCAACAAAAATTGTCTCGTAGCATCATGAAACGTCGCCTCATCATTTCTTTTTCTTTACTGATACCGTTGATGTACATTTCCATGGGCATGATGTTGGGATTACCCACGTTTATTTTTTTAACCACAACCGTGGGTAATTTAATCACACAATGGGTTTTAACGCTTCCGATTGTCGTTGTGAATTATCGATATTTTTCCGTTGGAATGAAACGATTATTTAAAGGTGATCCGAATATGGATACCTTGGTAGCATTAGGAACCGGTGCAGCCATTGTTTATGGTCTTTATATCACGATTCTTTCCTTTTATGGTTTGGTTATCGCCAATATGGATTTAAGTATGATTTGGATGAATCAGTTGTATCTAGAATCCGCGGCAACCATTCTTTCATTGGTCACACTTGGAAAATACCTTGAAGAAATTTCTAAACAAAAAACGTTAGGTGCATTAGAAAAATTAATGGATTTAAAACCTAAAAAAGCTTGGAAAAAAATGAATGGGGATATAACAGAAGTCTTACTTAGTGAGTTGAATGTTGGTGATATGGTCTTGGTAAAACCTGGTGAATTAATCCCCGTGGATGGTTTGATTCGAGTCGGCGATACGATGATTGATCAAGCTTCTATTACCGGAGAATCCTTACCTGTTCATAAACAAATAGGTGATCAAGTGATGGCGGCAACACTCAATCAACTTGGTGTCATTGAAGTGGAAGTGAAATTTTTAGGCGACGACACAACCATTGCAAAAATTATTCGCCTTGTTGAAGAAGCTAGTCAAACCAAAGCCCCGCTTGCAAAGTTAGCAGATGAAATTTCAAGAATTTTTGTCCCGATTGTATTATTCATTTCGATATCAGCTTTCCTCATATGGATATGGGTAGGCCAACCGATTGATTTTGCCTTACAGATTATGATTGCGATTTTAGTGATATCTTGCCCGTGTGCACTTGGACTCGCCACGCCCGTGACGATGATGGTAGGAACTGGCAAAGGGGCTGAGTTAGGTATCTTAATTAAATCAGCAGAAGCAATGGAAAAATTACACAAGATTGATACCGTGGTCATGGATAAGACTGGAACGATTACGCAAGGTAAACCTGTGGTCGTTGAAATTCTATCTCAACCTAACCAATCCCTTGAGATGATTAAACAAATTGCTGCTTCGATTGAATATAACTCCGAACACCCCTTGGCCAAAGCAATCGTTGATCAATATGAAGGTCCTCTGCTTGTTGTGTCCGATTTTGTTTACGTTCCCGGTATGGGCGTCCGTGGTAGGATTAAAGATCAAACGTATCGCCTTACCAAAATTACAAAGATGAATGAACAACTATCCAAGATCTTATCAACCGGTAAAACCATCATCGAATTGAATGGACCTCAAGGATTGATGGCGCATTTTGTGATTGCCGATGCAGTGAAGCCTTCCAGTCTTGAAGCAATACAAGCATTAAAGAAACTTGGAAAAAAACTTGTAATGTTAACTGGGGATTTAAAACCCGTTGCTCTAAGTATTGCAAGCGAAGTAGGTATCTCTGAAGTTATTGCTGAAGTGTTACCTCAAGATAAAGATGGCGTGATTGCGAATCTTCAACAACACGGAAGAAAAGTCGTCATGGTTGGCGATGGCATTAATGATGCCCCCGCCTTAATGCGTGCAGACGTAGGCATGGCGATTGGTGCCGGAACGGATATTGCGATCGAAGCTGCGGACATTGTGCTATTACAATCCGATTTACGACAAGTCGTCTACGCCTTTAACCTATCGAAAAGTGTTGTCAAGAATATGAAAACCAACCTTTTTTGGGCTTTTTTCTATAATTTAATTGCAATTCCTTTGGCGGCTGGAATCTTATTTCCATTCTTTGGTTGGTTGTTATCACCAATGATTGCCGCTTTAGCGATGGCATTTTCCTCGGTATCGGTTGTGCTGAACGCACTTCGTCTTCGAAGCTTTCAGGCAAATATAGTAAAATAAGAAAGGAGAAATGAATATGGCACAAATTAAAACCTTAAAAGTTGGTGGTATGACATGCATGCACTGCGCTGCAAAAGTCACCACGGCACTGAAGCAAGTTCCAGGTGTGACGAATGTTAAAGTGAATCTCATGGCAGAAGAAGCTGAAGTGATGTTACAAGGTGCTGTCACAGAAGATGCTTTTAAAAAAGCGGTTGTCGGTGCTGGTTACCAGTTCCGCGGCAGCAAATAGAAAGTACGGTTCCTCATGGAACAACCTCTTATCTCCTTACGAGCAGATAACTATCCTGCCTCCCCCATTCGGAAATTATTACCTTATGCTAAAGCTGCTGAAGCAGCAGGTCATAAGGTTTTTTATTTAAATATTGGTGAACCTGATTTACCAACACCATCGGTCTTTGTTGAGGCGATGAAAGGATATCAAGCCCACCATATTGCCTATGCACCTTCCCAAGGGCATCCCACGCTACTAAAGGCCATCCAAACCTATTTTCAAAAAGATGGATATCAATTTGAATTACAAGATCTACAAGTGACACAAGGGGCGACGGATGCGTTGTTATTTTCCTTTTATGTGATTTGTAATCCAGGAGATGAAATTTTGACACCGGAACCGTTTTATCCCAATTATTTAGCCTTTACCAAACAATTAGATATTAAATTAGTGGGTATACCTACCTACGCAGAAACCGGTTATGCCATTCCAAGTATCGATGTCATTGAAAAACGAATAACGACAAAAACAAGAGCGATATTAATTGCCAATCCAAGTAATCCTTCTGGTCGAGTTTATCGCGATGAAGAATTACAAATCCTGATTACATTAGCCAAAAAACATAATCTTTGGTTGATTGGCGATGAGTTATATCGAAAGCTAAGCTATGTTAAACAACAAGCCATTTCCTTTGCCCATTATCCAGAAATTGCCGATCGAGCGATTATTGTGGACAGTGTCTCTAAACGTTATTCGGCATGCGGTGCTCGCATTGGCTGCTTACTTAGTAAAAATAAAGTATTCATGCAAAAAATCCATCGCCTTGGTCAATCTCGATTAGGTGTTTCTTTGCTTGATCAAATTGGTGCGAGTGAACTGTACAAGCTTCCTGAAAGTCACATTCAATGGACGCGAGATCAATACTTAGATCGTATTTCCACCGTGATTAAAAAACTCAAGGCCAATCCTGCTATTCATTATGTGATCCCAGAAGGTGCCTTTTATATGATGTTACAAGTGCCTGTTAAAGATGCAGAAGCGTTTGCCTTATGGTTAATTCAAGATTTCGTTTATCAAGGTCAACGTTTGTTAGTGACACCAGGTAAAGATTTTTATGTCGATAACACCAGAGGTAAACAAGAAATTCGGATTGCCTTTGTCTTAGAACCTAAGGCGATGGCAATGGCCATGGATATTCTGCTAGCAGGGCTAAAAACCTACCAATCACTAAGTCGATAAATCGATTCAATCACCCTTTAAGTGGTCGTATAGTATAATTTTTTCAGCGGTAATCCTTGATGAAAAAAACCACGGGTGAAAAAATCATCGTACAAAATCGTCGTGCAAACTACGATTATTTTTTATCTGATTTTCTTGAAACAGGGATTACTTTAACCGGAACCGAAGTCAAAAGTTTACGGGCTGGTGGTGGTTCTCTTTCTGATAGTTATGTCGTAAGTCGTAACCAAGAATTATTTCTTTTGAACATGAATATTGCCCCTTATAAACAAGGAACCTTATTTAATCATGAACCGCTTCGTACCCGAAAACTATTAGCCCACAAGCAAGAGATTTTTAAAATCAGCAAAGCGATTCAAGAAAAAGGGTTGACCATTATTCCCGTAAAAATTTATTTAAAGCACGGACTGATCAAAGTCTTGATTGCCGTTGCCAAAGGTAAACAGCACTTCGACAAACGTGAGGCAATCAAAAAGAAAGACACAGTAAGGAAAATGCGTGCAGCAAGTCAAGGAGACTTCCATGATTGAAACCATCATTGATTTAATGAATTATTTCGCTAAGAAAGTTTCCCCGATTTATTCGCGGGAAAAATATGACTTATTTCTCAAACATCATCCTTTTCAATTCAAAGTGCCTGCGATACATATCACCGGCACTAATGGCAAAGGTTCTACTGCCACGTTTTTAAAAAATATTTATCAAAGTCACTTTCGCAAAGTGGGTTTATTTACTTCGCCTTCATTAGCTCGCTTTCAAGAAATGATTTACATTAATCAAGAAGAAATTCGTGATGATTATATCCTTACTTTCTTTAGAAAGTGGCAACCCTTATTTGATCGTTATGAACTAACCGCATTTGAGATGCAAACCCTTTTAGCCTTACATTATTTTCAAGATCAAGGTTGTGATTTTGCGATTATCGAAGTTGGGATGGGTGGCAAAATTGATGCTACCAATATCTTTACACCGGTGTTGAGTATCATTACCAATATTTCTTTAGAACACAAAGCTTATTTAGGTGATACGGTTGAAAAAATTGCGGATCATAAATCTGGCATCATCAAACCCAACGTTCCAGTCCTGGTTGGTCCATTACCAGCTGCAGCAATGAAAGTGGTTGAAGATATTGCTTCAAAACTTAAATCACCTTTATTTAAACGTGATCCATATCAAGTGGTCCAAGACCATTACCCACTAAAATTTAAGTTTGGCAACGATGAGCCATACACCTTAACGATGACAGCAACTTATCAGTTCGACAATGCGGTAATTGCCCTTCAAGCTGTGCAAATTCTTTCCAATCGTTATCGGATTTCTTCTGAAAACCTACACCGCGCCATTCATGATACGTTTATGCCTGGTCGTTTAGAAGTAATCAAACAATCTCCGATGATTATTCTTGATGGCGCCCACAACCCAGGTGGCATTGAAGCTTTGGTTAAAGCCCTACTCAAACAGTCCCACACTTCAATTTATGTTTTGTTTGCATCCTTTAAAGATAAAGATGTCACACCGATGATTCAACAATTATCTTCTATTAGCAAACACATTTTTTTGACAACTTTTCCGCACGTCCGCGCTCGGCAAAAACATGATTATGTTGGTATTGATTTTCCCTTTATTGAATCCTATGAAGTCGCATTAAAAGTTCTAAGCGAAGGGATGCCTACGCATAGTGTATTATTAGTGACGGGTTCACTCGCGTTTGTTGGACAAGTTAGACTAAAATACATTACCTAAAAAAGGAGCTAGTTTATGCAAAATCAAATGATTCGGAAAATGACTTTATCAGCAATGTTTATTGCCATTGGCTTAATTTTAGAACGGGTCTTGATGATTCCCATTGGTGAAGTGAATCGAATTGCCTTTGGATCAAGTGCGATTATTCTTGCCTCTTTAGTTGTGGGTCCTTTATTTGGGGCTATCGTTGGTGCATCTGTGGATGTGATTGGTTTTATGATTAATTCTGTAGGTACTTACACACCCTACGTTACGATGGGTTTAGCGGTGTTAGGTGTGTTGCCTTGGTTACTTAAAAAAGTAATGGTATCGATTGAAAAAATTCCCGGCTACTTTAATTTGAGTTATGGATTATTGGCAGCGTTACTTGCTTATGGCATCTGGTTTATTTATTCACGCGATACGTACACCTTTAATTTAGGTGGCGGTAACTTTGCGGATGTTGATTTATCGACGTTGTTTGTTCGTATCGTCTTGCCTGTGGTTGCCACGGGGATATTTTTTGGATTTACTTATTTGATCAGTCGGTTAGAAAAACGTTTCTCTGATGCAACAAAGCAAGATGATCTTCACGCAAAATCCGTTGTGTTTATTGTGCTGATTTCTGAAATTTTGATTAGCATCATTTGGGGTGTGCAATGGCGTGTTTGGTATTTAGGCATTCCCCCCTTAGCGTTATATTTCAACCAAGTCGCATTTTTTGTGATTGCTTTCCCAGTGAAAGCCTTAATCGTCTTAACTGGTTTAAGAACGTATCAACGTAATCAAATTCGCTTAAAATAAGGATATGGAATACTCAAAAGGTTTACTGATTTTCTCAGCGGTGATCCTTGGATTAATCATAGTCCTTTCGATTTTTGTGTTGATTTTGTAGGAGGTTCTATGAAGGCACTGACAAAAGCGTTAAGACAACAAACCATTTATCAAGTATTTGTGCGAAATCATACCCAAGAAGGAACCTTTTTATCGCTTATCAAAGATTTACCGAGAATTCAAAGTTTAGGCGTGAGTATCTTATATTTACTACCTATTCATCCGATTGGGGTTTTAGCAAGAAAAGGAAAAGTTGGAAGTCCTTATTCGATTCGAGATTATTACGCAATCGATGAAGCACTTGGCACGGAAAAAGATTTAAAAGCCTTGATTATCGAAGCCCATCGTTTAGGTTTAAAAGTCATGATGGATATTGTCTTCAATCACACGGCACGGGATGCGCGATGGGTTAAAGAACATCCTGAATATTACTATTATAAAGATGGTAAACTGGCAAATCGGATTGGCGATTGGTCCGATATTGCCGATTTAGATTTAACGAGAGAAGATGTAAGAAAAGCATTGATTGATGTCCTCGTTTATTGGACGCAATTTGGATTTGATGGATATCGCTGTGATGTAGCCCCTTTGTTACCTTTGGATTTTTGGCAAGTTGCCAAACAGAAAATTGCCAAGTTGAATCCATCAACCATATGGTTGTCAGAATCCGTGCATCCGCATTTTATTCAATATTTAAGAGGCGAAGGATATACCGCGCATAGTGATGCAGAAATGTTTCAAGTTTTTGACATCCTTTATGATTACGATGTCCACGAATTTTTACATCACTATTTAATAGGTAAAAGTGAACTATCTACTTATTTAAGAATGGTTCAAGCTCAAAGTTATATTTATCCGGAAGATTATGTGAAGGCGCATTTTTTAGAAAATCACGATGTAAGTCGTATTCATCAAACTGTAGCGAATATCACAACTTTAAAGAATTTAACTGCCTGGTCTTTTTTTCAGCCAGGGATTGGTTTTATCTATGCGGGTCAAGAAACACTTTCGACTAAACTTCCTGATTTATTTGAAAAAGACCCTATCTCTTTACAAATCAAAGATCAAACATTCTATACCTTCATTGCGAAATTAATTGCGATTAAAAAGATGCCTTATTTTGGCGATGCAAGAAAATTTATCATCAATGAACATCCTTTACAATCTAATCTTATTGAAGCAACCTTAAGTTATCCAAAAGGTCAGTTGGTTGGGTATTTTAATTTAACCAAGGACTCAAGAGCTGTCTATACCTTGTTAAAGGATGGTACTTATTTAGATTTAATTTCCCAACAACCGATTGAGGTTAAAAAAGGAATCGTCACCATCAAAGATCCTTATATCCTTGTTGTTCCGAATTAATTTTGATAGATTGAGGTTAAGCATATGAAAAACTTTGTCTTAATTGCCCCTATTTTCCCATATACCTTTTATCAATTTGCGATTGGTTTAAAGAAACAAGGATTTCGCGTTCTTGTGGTTGGTGATGTCCAAGAAGCTTATTTACCTCAACCACTCCTTGCGAATATGGATGCTTATTATTTTGTCCATGATATGAACCACTATCCAAATTTAAAACCTGCGATTCAATATTTCATCGATCGCTTTGGTCCGATTGATTACGTGGAATCCAATATTGAACATTGGTTACGCTACGATGCCCTCCTGCGTCAAGATTTTGACATACCCAATGGATTAAGACCTTCCCAACTAAAAGTGTATCAATCGAAATCAGGCATGAAACAGTTCTATCGAAAAGCAGGAGTGCCTGTTGCCCGCTATCAATTATTAACAACCTTACCGTCCGCGATCATGTTTGCCAAAGATGTGGGTTATCCGTTATTTGTCAAACCTGATATTGGCGTTGGTTCCCAAGTATCTTATAAATTAACGAATGAACAACAACTGACTGATTTCTTTGCAAGAAAACCCGATCAAGTGTTTATTCTTGAAGAATTCATTGAGGGGGAAATTTTCTCATTCGATGGGATGAGTGATGCCAAAGCAAATGTAATCTTTTACACGGGGCATCAATTTCCTATTAATATAGCTTCGATTGTGAATGAAGACGCAGAAACCTACTATTTGACTTTAAAAACGCTCCCACAAGAACTGATTGATAAAGGCATCGCATCTGTAAAAGCGTTTGGACTTAACCAACGCTTTTTCCATTTTGAATTTTTTCGCTTAACAAAGGATTACCCGCATTTAGGTAAGGCAGGAACCTTTGTCGCTTTGGAAGCCAATCTTCGACCACCGGGTGGGTTCACCATGGAAATGATTAATTATGCTAATAGTGTCAATGCCTACCAAATCTACACCGAGGTGATGGCAACCGACACCTGGAAGAAAAGCGAACAACATCAGACTTATTTTTGTGCCAATGCTTCTAGGAAAAACCATCACCAATATCGCCATGATTTACAAGCAATTCGAGAAAAATTTGCAAGCTCAATCGTCTTTGAAAACTCATATCCGTATCCGATTTCCATTGCCATGGGAGATTATTTTTTCTTAGCTAAATTTTCTACTAGACAAGAAGTGGAAACCTTTTATCAATTTGTCTACGCAAAATAAACTATAATTAAATTATGGCAATTTTAGTGACAGGTGGCGCCGGCTATATTGGTAGCCATACCGTTGTTGAGCTCCTTCAACAAAAAGAAGATGTAATCATTGTTGATAATTTTTACAATGCTAAACCAGAAGTACTCAAGCGCATTAAAGTCATCACCGGCCAAACACCTATTTTTTATGAAATGGATGTTTTAAACGAAACAAAATTAAATCAAATCTTTACCAAACACTCGATCCATGCTGTGATTCACTTTGCTGGATATAAAGCTGTCGGTGAATCGGTGGCAAAGCCTTTGGATTACTATCACAATAATTTAAACTCGACTTTAGTTTTATTAAAGGTTATGCTTGCCCATCAGGTTTATCAATTGGTTTTTTCTTCCTCGGCAACGGTCTATGGTAATCCTCAAAAGATGCCGATTAAGGAAACCGATCCAATAGGTGGTACCACCAATCCTTATGGCTCCACTAAATTAATGAATGAAATGATCATTGAAGATGTAGTCAAAGCTAATCCCAAACTCCAATCGATTATGCTGCGTTATTTTAATCCCATTGGCGCTCATGCATCAGGGCTCATTGGTGAAGACCCGCAAGGCATTCCTAATAATTTGATGCCGTATATTACTCAAGTTGCGATTGGTAAACGTCCCTTTTTAAGTGTTTATGGCAATGACTATCCGACAGTGGATGGCACTGGTGTTCGCGATTATATTCACGTCGTCGATTTAGCTCTTGGTCATTTAGCGGCATTAAAAAAATTAAAATCAAATCCGGGTTATCAAGTGTATAACCTCGGTACTGGCAAGGGTACATCCGTTCTCGAAATGATTCGCGCTTTTGAACTTGCTAATCACGTTAAAATTCCATATCAAGTCGTTGCCCGTCGACCTGGAGATATTGCCATCTGCTATGCCGATGCATCAAAAGCTGCCAAAGAATTAGGCTGGAAGACACAAAAATCCGTTTTTGATGCCTGCAAAGATGCATGGCATTGGCAGCAAAAAAATCCTAAAGGATTTTCGTCATAATAAATTAACATTTAATTCCAGTTAAAGTGATATCATAATTTCAATATTATGATGAGAAACTGTTATCCTGATTTACGATATTTTTTATGAATGAATTAAAAAAGAAATTACATCCATTTCGATTATGGTTTTTAACTGCATTTATCTTCAGTAACACCTTTATTGCAGGCAATTCATTATTATCTGCAGATGAGTCGAGTGACTTATCCACTGGACTATCCGAAGTCATTATTTCCGTTGCAAGAGCTATTCTTCCTCCTGCCGAAGTGGTCGTTGTGCCGTCGCAAGCAATAACTTTAAACCTTCGGGATAACGCCACCAGTATTTATATTGGAACTTCCAATCGCATCACCGCAACCTTCTCACCCTTGAATACAACTGACAAAAGTATCGAATGGCGTTCGAGTGATCCATCCATCATTGAAGTAACCAACGGTGGCATCGCAGTGGCTAGAGATTTTGGACAGGCAATCATAACCGCTACATCCATTGATGAAAATGTATTTGCCTCGATTACCATTGATGTGATTGATTTCCCTGAAGTTTTAGACTTTACACTCGCAGCATTTATCGGCGAAAACTCAACGAATACAATTGAAAAAGATACGACAGCAAAATTAAGGTTAACGAATTTATCACCGGTCAATGCCAAAACTACGGATGCTATTTTTACTTCTTCGAATACAAATTTAGCAACGGTCAATGATGACGGTGTGATTTATGGTGTGAGTTCAGGTGAGATTTCGATCACGGCGACTTTTGGTAGCATATCAAAGTCGATTGACTTAACGATTGTGGATGAAATCGATGTGATTCAACCCACGTCCTTGACTGTGAGTGGCGACACGATTGGTTACATTGGCAGGAATTTTTATTTGACTCCTGCATTTGGTGACATCACCCCAACGGATCCACAAGTGACATTTCAATCAAGTGATAATACCGTTGCAAAAGTCAATGATCAAGGATTGGTTACTCCAGTTAATTTTGCTGGATATGCTCCACGCACCGTAACGATAACCGTTTATGCGAACGCTAACCCTCTGTTAGAAGATTCTATGGTGGTAACGATAGAAAAAGTATTTCCATTAAGTTTACAAATTACGTCTACAACCCAAGTTGAAAATGGAAAAACATTGAATATTAGCCCAACCTTTTATCCTGTTGATGTGACAGACCGTCAATTAACTTATGCATCCAGTGATACAGAAATAGCCACAGTAAGCAGTGC
>JBEDAR010000026.1:0-2790 GCA_041177725.1 Bacillota bacterium
CCTTTTTTATATACCGCCCTCCAAGGGTTTATGACTGCATCCATCACCCAAGAAACTTTTTTTGCATCATTGGGAGTTGCCTATGTTTTATTTTCATTTTTCTTCACTTACACAATGAAGAATAACTTTATTCATGATTTTTTTTGGGAAATTACCAGTTGGGGTTTTGTTCGAATGCCAGGTATTATTTTCTCTTTTGATATTGATGGTCTCATATTTTTAATCACAGCTAAAATCATCTTGTTTTTTATTGGTATTGGAATCGCAATTGTTGCCGGAACTTTCTCGCTAATACTTTGTGTTTTACTTTCTGGTTTTGTTTTACCATTTGCGATTTTTAACGCATATACCAATCCAGAAAGAACATCTGTTTAATTCAACAAAGGAGGATTAAAATGATGAAAAAACGTATGATGCTAAGTCTAATCTCAGTAGTTCTAAGTGCATGTGGTTTTGCGGAATCTTCTACGACAAGTAGCCTCGCCACGACTTCTCAAGTGACTTCTGCCACAACAAGTATTGTCACGAGTTCATTAACATCTGCGATGACATCTTCATCTAGTGTGACTTCTTCGATCATATCCTCATCCATTTCTTCCTCAAGCACGCCTTCAAATCCAACGAGTAATTTTAGTTCGGCGACAACAACTTCTAACTCAAGCGCAAGTGTTTCAAGTCAAAATGTTGTGGTAGGAATTAGTAGAGCACTTTTTGCCTACTTGGGATCCTTACCTGAAACTGATAGTTTTTTACCCGCCTTTTTAGAACCAGAAACGTTTCAAACCACCAAACAGGTCAATAATGTAGATTACTACAGTACCTTCATCAACAAAACCGATTTACCGACGACTTATTTTGGTGCCCAACTCGAGCAACTGAGAAGCCATATCGGATTTATGGATGGTTTAACGGAGAACCTTACCACCATGTTAGCGAAAGCCTCCGCTTTAGGTAATTTATATAGTGATTATTTATCTAGTAATCCTCTCAACCCCTATGCTTTTAGCACCAACTATGAAGGCTTCTCTTTTTTAATTACAGGTTTGGAAAATGAACTTGTGATGAAGGTTGGTGTTGGTGAAAGCAATGTGACCATGGCAGTCCTAAATATTCAAGGGACTATTACATATTGGATAGACATCTATATTTCCGATACCAATCGGGTTGTAATTTACACCACACCGACGCGACTTGTGATTATTGGCAACGTGGAAGTTTCTGCAATCCAAGTCTCTTATTTATTGGAAATTATCAAAGAAGGAAATAATATCAAGGGTTATTCCTATGAACGCTATGGTACCGAATCAGCAGCGATTCGGCAACATGTTATCTTCAAAACAGATGGTAATTATTTTGTGGTTGCAGGTGAACGCGGAGATTTTATTATCGGTGCTTCACCCAAAGTGAATGTTGAAACTTATGAAATGACAACGGGTAAGTATTTAGGAAGCCAAGTTTTAGAAACCATACCTGTCACAGGACCAACCTATGAAACGATTTGGTATCCGATGTGGAGTGTAAATGGTTGGAACTCAATTAAATTTGAAGTGGATAATAATGATGCTAAAGATTTCCCACAGGTTTATTTGAATGGATCCAATACAGCGTTTGATGTCCATTATAATTCTATCTTGGGTGTAACTACATCTCGAAAATATGATATTGAACTAAAAAGGTCATATGTATATGTTCTAGAAAACAATAACTGGGTTAAGAAAGAATTTTTATACCCCGCTTTCTTTATTCAGCAAAACGAAGTGACAGTAAATGCACCTTTTGGCACTGCTAATAATAGAAATAGCAACGTATTCTCTCATTCCTTAAGCACGAGTCAATTGGATGCAATCAGAAATTACTACACCAATATGAAAACCGAGCAAGCGGCTTATAAATTAATCAATGTTGATTCAGTAATTGCCAATTTTTTAACCAGTATTCAAATGGATTAAGGAAAATCAATTTTTCAATTTATCCAATCAGTAATTATTACCCAAATTGGTTTATCCGAATTTAAGACCCCTTGAATACCTTAAAATAGAGTTAATCGATCGATGGGGGGAAATTGATCATGAAATTTTATTTGGTGACGTGTAAACATGGCCATGTTGGACGTGATAAGTATTTACCATTAGCGATTCCGATTCGAGCAGAGTCGATGGAAAAAGCCATCGAAATTGCTAAAAACAAACCTGGTGTAAAAAAAGATCACCCGGATTGGTGTTTAAGTAAACCACTGATTTTATCCGCAGAAGAATACACCGAGGCAAAGAAGGCTTATCATGGGCATCGTTATTTTCAAAGAAGAACGAGGCAAAACCTCCATCTCTTTCAAGATGAGTTAGTGATGGAACCTAATTTTACGATTCACAACAAAATCAAAACGAATACAAAAGTTTGGACGAAGAAAGAAGATTTATCAAAATACAAAGCCAAGCGCATTAAGGAGTTCAATCAGAGTTACACCAAACATCAAGGAAGAGAGGAACAAGAATGATGCTAGACTTCCTAGCCGATCTAGGTGAATTCTTTTTAACGGTCATCGGTGCGATCATTGGTCTTTATGTTCTCTATCTCATCTACTTCAAAAGTAATATCAACATCCCTGATGAAGATTTAGATAAAGTCAGCAAAGGTGGAGATCATTAAGTTCTAATCAAGCATGCCTGTCAAGATAATATCGTTATCTGTTAATCCAAGTACTCTTAAGTCCTTTTCAACATAATCCATAAATAAGAGTTCGGCGCGTGCCCCATCAACGAGGATTTGATAACTTCCTTTTTGATAAGGTTC
>JBEDAR010000027.1:0-5016 GCA_041177725.1 Bacillota bacterium
TTCCATATGTTTGATGGAATTGCTCTATTTCCATTCCTTCAAATCTAAGATGCTCATGTTCGTAGATTAACATTCCACTATTATCTAATCTCGTAATGGTGGGATTAGATTTAAATTGGAGCGATAAATCTTGAATAAAAAAAGTTTGACGGGGATAAACATGAATGGTGATATTACTGGCATAGTTTGCCCTTGATGCATACAACTTTAAAGTGGCAACTCCCCCATCAAATAAGCTACCAGGAAGGTCTAATGTCTTTTGGATAGTCATCCTTGGGGAAAAGGATTGAATATACACCAAAACTTCATGGTATTTCGAATTTGAAAGTCTCCATGCCAGCGTGATTTCATCTCCATATGTATTAAAAAATTGAAATGAGGCTCTTGTTCCTTCGACGGTACTATAAGGTGGAATCACCAAATTTTGATAGCGTCGATATTGAGAATTGCCGCCACCGCCATCTTCCTGAAAGATCATCATTAGCATCAAAATCGAAAGGAATAACTTCATGTCACTTAAAAAAACTGAGCAATTCTTTCAATGCTTTGTTTTTAATCCGATAATATGTGCTTCTTGCATAGAAATTCAACCACCATTGTTGATCCTTCATATTAATGAAATCATTAATGATGATTTGTCTAGATTGTTCAATCAAGTGTTGCAAAATGTAGTGAAATGCTTCAATAAACCTCATATTGTTCAAATATAAAGATCGATTTTCATCATTTTGATTTGCTTGAAACATCATCACTTGAATTTTTGCTTGTTTATATCTCATTGTAAATTGAGATACTTCCTTGGCCATTTGCTTTAAATTAGGTTGCATCACACCTCCTCCTTTTCTGATGCTTTACCTCTTAATAGTGAAATAAATTATAGAATGGTATAAGCCATACTGTTCTTGTTTGCAAATCCATACACTATCTCTTAAAATTGGCAAAGGAGATAGATATGAAAACGATTCTCAACGAATCTTTAGATCCAAGATTTAACCTTGCTTTAGAGGAATACGTCTTAAAATACTTAGATACCACGGAAGATTTTATTTTTCTTTGGCAAAATGCTAACTCTGTGATTATCGGCAGAAATCAAAACACGATTGAAGAAGTCAATGCCCAATATGTCTTAGAGCATCAAGTCAACGTGGTTCGGCGCATCACCGGAGGTGGCGCGGTCTATCACGATCTAGGTAACCTCAATTTTTCATTCATCACCAATACCACCAAGGATAACGTCAATAACTACCGTAAGTTTACCGATCCTGTTATTCAAGCTCTTAAAAGTTATGGTGTTCCGGCAGAATTTGGGGGGCGAAATGACATCCTCGTTGAAGGCATGAAAATCTCCGGTAACGCTCAAGCATTTCATAAACATCGATTTCTGCATCATGGAACCATTTTATTTAATGCGGATTTAACGATGTTAGGAAAGATACTCAATCCCAAACCAGATAAAATTGAGTCAAAAGGTATCAAGTCTGTTCGCTCCAGAGTCACCAATATATTGCCCTACTTTAAAACGGTGCCAACGATGAAAGAATTTAAAAGTCGCTTACTCGAAAAATTATTAAATACCAACAATATTAAGCCGTTTGTTTATGAATTAACCGCGAAAGATTTAACTAAAATTAATGAGTTGGTGAAAACTAAATTCTCCACCTGGAACTGGAATTATGGTGAATCCCCAGCCTTTAGCATTGAAAAATATGGACGCTATGAAGGTGGCGGTGTTTCCTTTCGCTTAAATGTTGAAAATGGTTTCATCAAATCGGTGAAAATCTTTGGCGATTTTTTAGGAACCAAAGACATTACTGATGTAGAAAAAACCTTATCAAATACGATTTTTCAAAGAGATGCAGTAAAACTAAAACTATCACTTTTGAATCTTGATGAGTATTTCCTAAAGATTACGCTGGATAATGTTTTAGATTGTTTATTTGCTTAAAGCAATGATAAAAAAAGCCATCGATCCAACGATGGCTTTTTAATCTATATGGTGGTCTTAGAGTTTAAATATGAATCGGCTTGTCGATAATGCCATGCGCAGCTTCCATCATCATTTCTGCAAGGGTGGGATGCGGATGAATGGTGTGGACGAGCTCTTCTGCAGTTGCTTCTAAATTAATCGCTAAAGATGCTTCGGTGATCATTTCAGTTGCCGATGGGGCCATGATATGAACGCCAATGATTTCGTGATAAGGTTTAGAAACAATAATTTTCACTAAACCATCTTTTTCGTTTTCGCCCATCGCTTTGCCATTAGCGGCTAGTGGGAAGGTAGAAACCTTGTAATCCAAACCTTTTGCTTTCGCTTCTTGTTCGGTAACCCCAACCATGGCGATTTCTGGGAACGTATAGATACCACTTGGTATGGCATGATAGTCCATCTTTGTATCTTTACCTTGAATGTGATCAATCGCCACTAAACCAGCGTGAGAGGCGACATGGGCAAGCATATACTTACCAGTGACATCTCCAATTGCATAAACATTCGGAATAGACGTTTGCATGTGTTCATTGACTTGAACGCCAGCTTTTTCCATTGCTAAATTGAGGGAAGCAAAACTATTGGTGTTGGGTTTCATACCCACGGCCATCAATACTTTTTCCGTTTGAATTTCGATAGTCTTTCCATCTAATTCATAACTCACGGACTTTGAACCAATCGTATGAACACTTGCAGAGGTAATCAACTGAATACCATCTTTGGTGATTTTCTTTTGGAATAGGCCTCTTAATTCTTCATCAACCGATGACAAGATGGTTGGCAATCTTTCAATCACCGTTACCTTGGTGCCAAGAGAATTGAAAATCGTGGCAAATTCTAAGCCGATCACACCGCCACCGACAATGACTAAAGATTGCGGTAAGGTTTTTAAATCTAAAATTTCTTTACTGGTTAAAACAAATCCAGTTTCAAAAGCTTCTTTTAATCCCGTAATCGGTGGCATGATAACACTTGCGCCTGTTGCAAGAATTAAGTTTTTTGTTTCATAGGTTTCTTCACCAACCTTGACGTGATTGGCGTCGATGACTTCAGCATAACCCTTGATCAAGGTTGCACCATTTTTCTTTAGCAAGGCTGCAACACCGCCGGTTAGACGACGGACCACCGAGTCCTTACGTTTAACCATGTCGGGAAAATTGGCAGAAAAAGCATCTGGTTTAACATCAATACCATAGTCTTTGGCATGTTTAAATTGTTCAAAAACTTTGGCGGATTTTAAAAGGGTTTTGGTAGGAATGCATCCCCAGTTTAAACAGACACCACCAACGTTATCTTTTTCAATCACGGCAACTTTTAAACCGAGTTGACCAGCTTTAATCGCGGCAACATAGCCACCGGGACCGCCGCCGATAATTAAGACATCAAAATTTTGCATTCGTGTTACCTAGCTCAAGAATAAAAAGATTTGCATCGGATCAGACAATAGTTCCTTCACTTTAAGCAGGAAGCGACCACCATCTGCACCATCAATGACACGATGATCAATCGTCAGCGATAATGGTAAAACATCGCGAATCACGATTTGATCGCCTTCAACAACGGGTTTACGGTAAATGCTGCCAACCCCTAAAATTGCGAGTTCAGGATGCTTAATCACCGGTGTGCCGAGTTTAATACCGGTCGTTCCGTAATTGGTAATGGAGAAAGTTCCATTTTGTAATTCTTCTAATTTGACGGTTCGAGCCCGCGTTGCAGCACCAAGGGTTTCGATTTCTTTAGCTAAGGTAACAATCGATTTTTGATCGGCGTTTTTAACATTAGGAACAATCAAACCATCCGGTGTATCAACGGCAACGCCAATATTGATAAAGTCCTTATAGACAATTTCTTCTGCTTCATGATCAAAGGAAGCGTTAAAAATTGGATAGTCCTTAATCGCCATGGTGACAGCCTTCACGATGAATGGCAGGTAGGTTAACTTGATGCCTTTTTCTTCTAACTTTGCCTTTTGTGATTTACGGAATTCTACTAACTTAGTGACATCAATTTCATCCATTAAGGTTGTGGATGGAATGACTAAATTGGCAGTGTTCATTGCCTTGACAATTGCTTGACGCAACTTTGAAATCTTCACGCGTTTTACGCCATCTTTTGGTAAGGAAGGCATGGAAACGGATTGGAAGGCAAAAGTTGAAGTGGCTTGGGATTGGATTGAGGTACCCGTGGTTGATTTTGCAGCAGCTTGAATATCTGCTTTCATAATCCGACCATGTTCACCTGATCCCTTAAGTTTGGTGATATCAACTTTTAGATCAGCAGCCATTTTGCGGGCCACTGGGGTTGCTAATACTTTGCCTTTATTTTCGACTGAATTCGCACTATTTTCAAAACCTTCATTGGAACTAGCAATCACATCATTGGAAACAACGACTTCACCAACGACCGCAGCGCCTTTTTCTTCAGCGGCTTGTTTTTTCACTTCTGGTTTTGGTGCTTCTTTTTTTAATTCAGCTTTGGGGGCTTCACTTACAACGGTGCTACCTTTGCCTGATTCGTCGATCATCACAAGGGTTTCACCGACGTGAATGGTTTGCCCAACATTAGCGCCTAATTTGGTGATGACACCGGTAACTGGAGCAGGAATTTCTGCATTCACTTTATCGGTTTCAACGACACATAAGACATCGCCTTCTTTAACTTTATCGCCGACTTTAAAGAACCATTTTAAAATTTGTCCTTCATGAAGGCCTTCACCAATATCCGTAAATTTAAAATCGTACATGGTTTGCCTCCTTAAAATTTAAACGACATGAGTTTTTTAATTTCGTAACTGATTCTCTTCACATCTGGGATGTGATGGTATTCACCACGCGCTAAAGGCACCGTGATATCCCAACTCGTCACACGAGCGGGCGCTGCTTCTAATGATAAAAAGCAATTTTCTGTCACGCGTGTAATGATTTCGGAAGCAACACCCAACGTTTTAATCGCTTCTTGGACGACGATTAAACGTCCGGTTTTTCGCACAGATGCATAAATGGTTGGGTAATCGATTGGGGCAATAGAAC
>JBEDAR010000028.1:0-3021 GCA_041177725.1 Bacillota bacterium
GACCGGTATTGAGATGGTTATACATGATTGGGATTTGCCCCACGCGCCGCGGAAAGGTCATGGTTAATTTTGCCGAAGGATTGTTTTTTCCGAGTAAGGTATCGGTGATGGTATATGCGGCTTGTGAACCCAAAAAATAGCTATACAATATGGCATCAACATCATCGACAATGGCGCTTAGCACCAATGGTCTTCCTGCAGTGACAATCAAAACAATCGGTTTGCCAAGAGGTTTAAGTTGTTTGATAAATTGAATGGTTTGATCAGCTAATACAGGATGGGTTTTAGAACGAGCTTCTCCCGATTCTTTTTCTTCTTCGCCCGTCATGACCACCAGCACATCTGCAGCTTTGATTTGTTGTTTGAAAGGATCGGACCATTTTTGAACATCCTCTACACTATGTTGAATAAATGGTTTTAAAACGGCATTTAAACTGGGCGTTAAATCGCGGTTACCATGCCAAGACCAAGGACCTAAAAGGGCACCACTATTCGATAAATGCCCGAGTAAAGCAATTTTTTGATTTACTAACGGCAAAAGATGGCGATGGTTCTTGAGTAAGACAATTGATTCATCCGCAAGGGATTTGGCAATCGCAAGTTGCGAAGCAGAAAGAGGAAAGGATTTTTCTTTTTCGATATTGGCACCTTTAAATGGATTCGCAAATAAACCTAAATCTTTTTTTAATTTTAAGACTCGTAACACCGCTTGATCGATCAGTTCAATATCAATCAATCCATGTTTAACCAAGGTGGGAATATGTTTAATGTAAGCACCAGAGGCCATTTCGATATCAACCGTTGCCAATAAGGCTTGCCGTACGGCATCTTGATCATCAACGCTAACACGATGAACCACGGTTTCAATAATCGAATCATAGTCAGAAATAGTCACACCTTTAAATCCCATGCGCTTGCGAAGAATTTTTCTTAATAAGGTTTGATGAATGGTAGCCGGGACACCTTCAAAGACATTAAAAGAGGTCATCGCCATCCTTACCCCAGCATCAACAGCGCCTCGATAACCTGCATCATATTGCTGATAGAAATCATGAAGGGATAGACTCGCTTGGGCATAATCTCGGCCGGCAAGTGCCGCACCATAGGCGGCAAAATGTTTGATGCAGGCTGCTAAACTATCTTGATTTTTGATACTTTTACCTTGATAACCTTGTGTCATCGCATACGCGTAATGGTAGGCAAGATAAGGATCTTCACCATAGGCTTCCATCACCCGACCCCATCTTGGGTCTTTCACTAAATCTGCCATCGGCGAGAAAGTGACATGAATGCCACTTAAGGTTGCCTCTGCGGCGGAGGCTCTTGCCATACGATAAAAATTTTGCGTTGAAAAAGATCCAGCCAAAGCTAAAGGAATGGGAAAAATAGTTTTATAACCATGAATGATATCTGCCATGAAAACTAAAGGAATTTTGTGGCGACTTTTAGCAAGATATGCCGATTGAACATCCTTCATTTCTTGGGGATTACCAATCCCAAGCACGGAGCCTGCTAAAAAGATATCTTGTTCCCTTAACTTCAATCTTTGGACCGGTCCTGCCACTTCTTGTAGCGCTTCTTTTTTAAAGAAGTATGGCGGTAATTGAACCAGCTGACCAGCTTTTTCTTCTAAAGTTAGACTTGCAAGTAGGGTTTTGATATTCATCGTTGCGTTGACTCCTTTATGATAATTTTTCCAATCGGTTTTAACACACCTTGGACTTCGCCACTTTGTTGAAGCGCATCAATTAAAAACGTAGCAGCCGTTTGTCCCCAGGCATAATGGTCAATCGAAATCGTGGTCAGACTTGGGCGAATAAAAGGATTATTCAGATAAGAACCATCAAAACCAGCAACACCGATAGCCTCTGGAACCAAAACGTTTGCTTCACGTAAGGCCTGCATGACCCCAAGTGCCATTTCATCGTTGGCACAAAAAACAAAGTCAGGTCTGGTTTTCATCGAGATAATGGATTGGCCAGCTTGATATCCAGAAGGCGTGGTAAAGTCACCCTGAAAATAATGGAGACTTTTTAAACCCGCTTCTTGTAACGCTTGTAAATATCCTTTATATCGCTCTTTATTATTGAACGCTTCTCTAGGACCTGATACATAAACAAACCGTTGATATCCTTGATTGATCATTTGCCGAATTAATTGATGTACCAATAAGTCATTATCCATCACACTTGGATAAATATTTTTTCCTTTTAAAAAGGTGTCTAAGACGACAACCGGTGAGGTTTTGGCAAATTGAACGATCACTTGTTTATCAAACGATGAATCAAAAATAATCGCAGCATCGACTTGTTTTTCTTTCAGCATCATCGATGAGGATTGTCCAGAACTCACCAAAATATTCATGTTGCGAGCATGCACGACTTTATTGATACCTTCAAGTATTTCTGAGAATACAGGACCACTAAAACCATAAACAAACACACCAATGTTATTGGTTTTTTTGGTTTTAAGATTACGCGCAGAGGCATTGGGATGATAATTGATTGCCTCCGCTACTTCCATGACCCGTTTACGGGTTTCTGGATTCACCAATGGAACATTATTCAAGGCATAACTTGCCGTGGATACCGAGACACCAGCGCGACGCGCAACATCTTTAATCGTTGGCATGGATGTTCCTTTTCTTTAAAACCACACCGTAATAGGGTGGAATTTTCGTTACCATTTTTAACGTTAAACTTGGGTGATTGGAAATCATAACATCCCAATCATGAATATCTTCTATTTTAAGCGATATGGGTTTAGAAGAGAATGAAGAAATCATCATGATGGTTTCTTTGTTATTTTCGCGAATATAGGCATAAATGGAAGGATGGTTGAAGTCTCGAAAGGTGAGGCTTCCATTGATAAAGACATCATGTTGTTTGCGAATGGTGATCCATTGTTTGAGAAAACGTTGAATACTAAACTTGGCAATCTTATCTTGTTCAACATTGATTGTGCGATATTGAGGATGAACGGGTAACCAAGGCTGATGCGAAGAAAAACCTGCAAATTTAT
>JBEDAR010000029.1:0-27738 GCA_041177725.1 Bacillota bacterium
TGATGTTCTTGATGATTTGAAAGGGATAGGCAACACCGATCACATACTTAGAAGATTGCGTTGATAAAAAACGGTCAAAATAACCCTTGCCAAAACCAATCCGGTTGCCTTTAAGATCAAAGACAATCCCAGGAATAATGATGAGATCAAGGGAATTAGCTTCATCTTGATGACCTTCAGGTTCTAAAATGCCCAACTCACTTTTGATGAGTGATGCCTTAGGATGATGTCGGACATAGATAAGACGCATGCCCACAACCTTAGGAAGTAAAAATATTTTTTTATCTTTGAGTAATGGAGATAAATCAGGTTCATGTTTAATAGCGGAAAATAACCCAACTACCTTAGCTTTTTGATACAAAGGATGTTGTTGTATTTGTTGAACTAATGAATGTGAAAAAGTTTCCACTTCATGAGATTGAAGTGCGAGTCTTTTATCCAAGATTGTTTGTCTTAACAAATTTTTCATAACGATAGTTTACCATACACCTTGTCTTTGCTTTGCGATTAAGATTATAGTGAATGTATGTGGTTAAACTTCATCTTTTTTAATATAGTATGGATAGTTATTTTAGGATTAATCTTTGTTTTTAATGGAGCGATGTTAAAGAAAGGGAAACAAACCCGGATGATGAAAGCTGTGATAGGCAGTACTTATTTTGCCAGAACCAATGAATTTAAAATTTATAATCGCCATGCAAAACCTGGTGGCGTTGTTTTTGTTGGCGATTCGTTAACACAACGTTATCCCTTAAGTGATTTTTATCCCGGAATCCATTTGTACAACCGCGGCATTGATGGCGACACCACGGAAGGGTTAAGCAAACGATTGAACCTTTCTATTTTCGATTTAAAACCAAAAGTCTTGGTGTTACAAATTGGTACGAATGATTTACAGGTCCTTGGTCTACCAAAAGAGAAAACGGTCGAGTCTATTCAAACACTGATTCAAAAGATTCATCAAGAAATGCCGAAATTAAAGATTCTTTTACTTTCGCTTTATCCGGTTAATCAATCCACAGATAAACTCGTCAATAAGATGATTGTGGGTCCTCGCAAAAATCAAGATATTCAATGGATCAATGAGCGTATTCGTCGTCTTCCTGGTGTTCAATTTATTGATGTTTATCCTTCACTGCTTGATGAAGAAGCCCAATTAAAAATGCAATATTCCAAAGAGGGTCTGCATTTATCATTAGCAGGGTATGCTGTGGTGACGGATATCGTCAAACCAATCTTAGAAACGTTACTTTAATTGTTCATTGGCAAAGGCGGTAGCCGCGGCAAATGGATCGATATGTTCTTTTTTTGCCATTTGATAAATACGTGTTAGGCGTTGACCGATGCGTTTAATTTCTGCTTTGACTTCCGTTTCTTGATAATCGGAATGAAGTTCATGATAGACGTTGATTAACCCACCAGCATTAATAATAAAATCTGGGGCAATGAGGATACCCTTTTCCATCGCCTTTGGACCGTGGATTTTATCATCAAGGAGAATATTATTCGCGCTACCGGCAACAATCTTTGCTTGTATTTGATTAATCGACACATCATCAATGATGCCACCTAAAGCACATGGACAAAAGACATCCACGGGTAAACTCATGATTAATGCTTGATTAACAACCTTTAATTGAGGGTATTTCTTTGTGATGATTTCGACATTGGCAGGGTTGATATCTGCGATGGTGATTTTTTGAACACCAGCCTCTATGAGTTGATCAATTAAATACGTTCCTGTTTGGCCCACTCCTTGAATCGCAAAGGATAGGTCTTGTAGTTTTTTCTTAGGTAAAGCAAAAGCCACGGAGGCTTGAATGCCATAAAACACCCCTAATGCTGTAAAAGGAGAAGGATTGCCTGACTTGCCAACACGACCGACAACGTGAGGCGTTTGCTTGGCAATATGCATCATGTCTGCACTGGTGGTATTGACATCTTCCGCGGTAATATATTGACCTTTTAATAAATTGACATAATGACCATAGGTTTCAAAATAGGCTGGTGATTTCACCGATTTTGCATCACCGATTAACACCGCCTTACCACCACCTAAAGATAAGTCGGCACCCGCAGCTTTAAATGTCATCCCTTTTGCAAGCCTTAAGACATCGGTTAAAGCGGATTCACGATTATGGTATTGCCAGATCCGTGTACCACCCAATGCCGGTCCGCGTTTGGTATGATGAACAGCAATAAAACCATGTAATTGCACAGATGGATCTTTGAATTCCATCACGATTTCATAACCAGGAACGGAGTGAAAAATAGGTTTTGGGTAAAGTTTCATCTAAGTCATTATAAATTAAAACGACTCAGTTGAAACGATGATTAGAAATGACTAAATTACCAGCTTAAAAATGCAACTAAGGGATTGAGAAAAACCGGTGGCAATTTTTCCAATTACGCTGTATTTAATTATCAATCAAGGAATTTTTTCGTTAGCTTAAAGGTTTTTTGGTGCCATACATAATGCATCATTATGTTTGACTTGATTAACATGGGCACTGACTTCGTATTGTTTCAGGCCGATATAGTTACTTGGTTTGAATAAAAATGCCAGTTCATCAATTGAGGTTTTAGGATCAACCCAATGACGGTATTGGTCCGGATTTAACATCACTGGAATGCGATCATGGATCGGTTGCATCACTGAATTAGCACTTGTGGTTAGCATGGAACTATAAACGGTTTGCTTGCCTTGATCATTTTTGACCACTTGGTAAAGTCCTGCAAAGACCATGAAGGGTTGGTGATCATGATGAAACCAAAAAACCTTAGAAGGTTTTTCATCACGTTTCCATTCATAAAAACCTGAACCTAGAATTAAACAACGTCTTGTTTTCATCGCTTGGCGAAACATTGTCTTTTCAAAAACCGATTCACTCCTGGCATTGATGACAACTTGTGATGTCTGATTTGATAGCGGCAATCCCCAATGTGATGTGCCGACGCGAAAGCGTTGCCCGTCATGAATGAGTGTGATTAAAACATGCGTTGGAGCAATGTTATATTGAGGTAGCGACAAGGTATCCTCTTTCAATTCCACTTGAAATTGATTCCAAAGGAAATGAGAGGTTTTTTGCCAATCAAAATGTAAACCAAAGCGACCACACATAATTCTATTTTATCTACAATACTGGGATTTTGTTAGCGGACAATTTGTTTTATAATAAATGAACATAAATTTAAATTAACATCCCCTCATTTAATAACATGACACCCACGAAAACACTCTCAATCAAAAGCAAAAAGCCAAGATGAAACAAACCATTGGTGAAAAGATAAAGTTTTTACGTATCCAAAAAGGTTTGAGTCAAACAGACTTAGCCAAACAACTCTATTTTAGTAATCGAACCATTAGTAATTGGGAACGCAATTTAAGAGAAGTGAGTGTTGAAAACTTAGAAAAACTAGCGCAGTTTTTTCATGTTTCCATCGATCACTTTATGAAAGATTCTCCTCAAACCTTAGCACCACAAGGTGCTTACCAAGAAATTAAAGTTAAAAAGATTGCCATTGATGATCGTTTCTTTTATTTTCTGATCGCCTTCATGGTTTTGAACACGATAATGTTTTGGGTGCCATTTCAAAATCGCATACATGCCGTGGTAATTTTTTTGTTGTTTTGGCTTGGTTTTTTTATCAATACAATTGTTCATTACGGAAATCTCAATCGCGAAAGAACAAAAACCTTTGTTCTCCCGATTGGCACCATCTTGTCATTTCAAACGAATATTCCCAACAAAGGTCGATATGCGTTTAAACGCCTATTAATCGTTCAATACTTTTTACTAATTTTGGTTTCCACCTTTTTTTACGTGGGTATTTACGGCATGCTTAATCAAGTTGAAGTTGATCTCACTTTTAATATATTCATCATCCTTTTTTATAGCTTGATGACGTTACTTCAATGCTTTGTTTTGATTAAAGAATTAATGTCCGGTGTGCCAAAGCAAGTGATACCGTATGTTCAGCATCAATATGGATTTGGGATGCTTGTGCATCGGGCTGTTGTTTCCCTCCAATATGGGATGGTCATCTTTTTAATTATTTATATGAACGGATTTGGTCATACTTTCTTCCCGATGGATTTATTGTTATTTACCTTGGTCAATGGTCTCTCTTTGATAACACTTTTGCGATTGATGTTAGTCACCACTGCCAAATTTTACGATAGTTACAAGTTAATCGGACAACAAATCTCTAAAAATCAAACCGAAATTCTTCAATAATCATTTTCCATTTAAAATGAACCCGGCTATCGGGCATTCCACGAGTTGTGGAATTATTCCACATTCCGTCAAAGCCTATATTTTTCTATATTCACCTTCTCTATATTGGTGTTACTGGGATCCCATGCCTCAGCGATTGAATGGGGAAACCTGTCAACATAGATTGATGTCTGAACCCAGGGAGATTCATCCATCGATGTAGACAGATATCAATCGTGAGGCATGCTCGGGTTATGATAAAATTAAGAAGTGAAAATTCTTAAAGAAAATAGATATATTGAATCGTTAAAACGAGATGGCAATCTTTATATTGCCTTACCAGATGGTTATGACGACAAACAACGTTATCCGGTAATCTATTTCCATGATGGTCATAATTTATTTTATAAACAAGATGCGTATGCAGGCGAAATTTGGGATGTCGTTTCAGCCTTAAAGACCAAAGGATTACCCAAGGCAATCGTGGTTGCGCTTAGTTGTGCGATGCGCGGTAACCAAAGATTAGAAGAATATAATATTTTTGATACCCGCTTTCCTTCTCATCCAACATGGGTTGCCCATGGTCGAGGGATGGATTACTTACAATACCTATTGTTTGATTTAAAAAAGGAAATTGATGAGCGATTTTCCACACTCAAGGGCCCTGAACACACCTACATGATTGGTAGTTCGATGGGTGGGGTGATTTCCTTAGAAGCAGGATTACTTTATCCGGAGGTGATTGGTAACGTTGCTGGTCTTTCCAATGCCTTTTATGCCTCTACGGAACAAATCTTAAAATTGATTGCCCAAAAACCTTTAAAACTTAAAAAACTCTATTTAGATACAGGGGATAAAGAAGCGGGATTGGAAATTGCAGAGATTTATATGAAGAGTAATCATGCTGTAAAGGATGCTATTATATCCAAGAAGTCAAAAACCAAGTTTGAATTTAAAGTGATTCCTGGGGGCCAACACAACGAAGCTGCCTGGCGCTCGAGATTACCGAAAATTCTTAAGTTCTTGATGATCGATTAACTTTTACCAATAAAAACACCTAGTCCATTGTTAATAGGGTGTAAGGAGATTCAAGATGAATACAAATAAGTTAAGTTTAGTCGCCATCGCAGGGGCCGCATTACTTGTAGGATGTGGTTTAAATGCCCCATCATTGCCAAGCAATGAGGTGGCACCTTTACCCACGCCGATTAAGGAAGTTTATGCGGAAAAGGCAGTTGCCGGTGTCAGCATGCTTGCCACCAGTGGTTTAATTCAATCCACCAATACGAATGCAGGACCTTTACTCAAGGTTCAACAAGAAGCGGCAACTTTAGTCACTGAAGAAGATTTAATTGCCAAATTCACTGAGTATATTACTTTGATGGATACATTACTCACCGAAGAAGGTCAACCCTTCCAAGTGGTAGAATTACCATCTGATCGTGAAGGTTATACTTATCATTTAAGTATCACCGTGAATGATCTTGCTGGGAATACGATGGTTTATGAAATGTATTTTAATGTCAAAGATGAAGTGATTGAAGAACCCACCAGTTCTGAAGTTACCTCGAGTGAAGTTGACGTAACCTCTGAAGAAGTTGTCAGCGAAGAAACTTCTTTGGTGGTGGATTCCAGTGAAACAACTTCAAATGACGTCGTGAATAGTGAAGTTATTTCCAGCGAATTAACCTCATCTGAAACGACCAGCGAACCATTAGCTCGCCGTGAATCTGAAGATCAAGAAGACGAAGAAGATGAAGAAGACGAAGAAGACGAAGAAGATGAAGAATCTGAAGAAGACGAAGAAGACCGTGAAGATCAAGAAGATCGTGACGAACACGACGGCTATGATGATGACGAATTAAGAGATCGCGCCGAAGAAAATAGTTATGATGACCACCACGATCGTGACTTTGAAGATGATGAAGAAGTCTTATTAGAAGGAATCGTCATTTTTGAAGGTGAAGAATATGCCTTATTAGGTCTTCAAGAAGTCGAAGAAGATGAAACGGAAACCAAATTCTTTATTTCCTTAGATGAAAATAATTGGATCAAGATTAAACGCGAAGTAGAAGTTGGCGAACAAAAATATGACTTAGCGATGATGAAAAATGGTGAATTTTCAAAACTTACCTTCAAAGTTGAAACCGATGATGATGGTGAAGTTGAAGTGAAGTTAAAAACCATCCTTAATGGTGAATTGATTTCATACTCGTTTGAAAAAGAAATCGAAGATGGTGTTGAAATCATCAAGATTCGCGTTGTTGAAGATCGCCAAGTCCTCCATGTCAGAGCGATTCCAAGCATCGATGAAAATGGCGAAACCGTCTATAGCTTCTATGTCCGTGAATCCGGTAAAGATTATGAAGGTCGTCCCGGTCATGGTCGCGATGGCGATAGAGGTCGCTAAATCTAAACGAAATGATTGAATTAAAAAGTGGCACAACGTGCCACTTTTTTTATGCATTATAAATCTGAAAACAATGGATTTTCTTTATTATGAATCAAAATATCATCAATCAGGGATTGATTAAAAATACCATTACCCACACAATGGTGAATGATCCAAGAAGTTTTATCACCATTCGTAAAGGTGTATCCCGCACCCTTCATCAGGTCAATCGCCTCTTCGAGATTTAGTTTCATCCCGATGATAAATAAATAGACCGTTTTTCGTTCTGGGTGATAATTGTCATCCGTTCTTATTTTAGAAAAGAGGGCCCGGCTGATATGGACACTTTGATAAAGTTCCACTTCATCAATCCCTTTTTTATCAATCAATTCAAACAATATTTGACTAAAGGTTTTCCCTTTTTTGAAGGTGGGTATGGCATAGGAAGGATTGATCTTTCGGTAGACAACTGATGGAAACTTTGCTTTTTCAAAATCGTCTCTTGCTTCCTCTTTCAGGACCGTTTTATCAAGGTCTAAATCAGGCCGATAATCTCGGTTGACGAGTCGAGTAATATGTTGAATCCAGTAATCTCGATTATAAATTACCATCTTATTTAACTTTTTGAATATTATACCACACGTTTTTTAACCCTATTTTGTTATAATTTTATTAAGGATTACCTATGGATAAAATATTAGAATCTCAACGACGTTTCTTTGCAAGCGATGCTACCAAACCTTATGCTTTTCGCCTGGCACAATTAAAAAAACTGAGACAATTATTAATCCAACATCAACAAACGATTATCGATGCTTTGTATGCCGATCTCCATAAAGGGCCAT
This sequence comes from Bacillota bacterium, assembly GCA_041177725.1. Classification (GTDB taxonomy): domain Bacteria; phylum Bacillota_I; class Bacilli_A; order RFN20; family CAG-826; genus UBA970. The sequence continues at coordinate 7,455 of JBEDAR010000029.1, forward strand.
TTGAAGCTTATACGACTGAGGTTGGTTTTAATATTCGTTCGCTTGGGCACACGATTCAACAATTGAAAAAATGGATGCAACCTAAACGCTTCAAAGGGGAAATCTTTTTGCCATTTGCAAACGCGTATGTTCAACCAGAACCAAAAGGTAACATCCTCCTCATCGGTCCGTTTAACTATCCCTTTCAATTGGTCATCGAACCACTGATTGGTGCCATAGCCGCAGGCAACACTGCCATCATCAAACCTTCTGAATTCACCCCGAAGACTGAAGCAATCATTGAAAAAATCATCAATGAAAACTTTGATTCATCCTATTTATACGTTGTCAAAGGTGATGCCAAAGTCACCACGGAATTATTGAAATTAAGATTTGATCATATTTTCTTTACCGGTTCTACGAGAGTGGGACAGATTGTGTATGAAGCGGCCGCAAAATTTTTGACACCTGTTACGTTAGAACTTGGTGGTAAGAGTCCCACGATTATTGATGAAACCGCGAATCTTAAAGTTGCTGCGGAACGTATTGCCTTTGCCAAATTTACCAATGCTGGTCAAACATGCATTGCCCCTGATTATTTGTATGTGCATGCTTCGATCAAGGATGCTTTTTTACAAGCGTTTAAAGCGGTTATCCAAAAACGCTATCTTGATAAAAAAGCATTTGGAAGAATTGTTTCCGATCGTCATTATCAACGTTTAATTGGACTGATTGATGCTAAAAAGGTTGCTTATCAACCCAAACCAAATCCTCAAGAACGTTATATAGGGCCGACCATTCTCAGCGATGTTACTTGGGAAGATAAAGTCATGCAAGAAGAAATCTTTGGTCCGATTCTTCCAATTCTTACCTTTACCAAGATTGACGAAGTCATTCAAATACTGAAAGGTAAAGAAAAGCCCTTAGCGCTCTATTTATTCTCTGAAAATAAAAACACCCAACGGCAAGTTTGGTCTTCGTTATCCTTTGGTAATGGCGCGATAAATGACGCATTGATGCAAGTGGCCACGAGCCAACTCCCTTTTGGTGGTGTCGGTCAATCTGGATTTGGCAGTTATCATGGTATTCATTCTTTCATGACCTTCTCTCATCAAAAGTCTTATATTAAGAAATCAACTAAAATTGACGTACCCATCGCGTATCCGCCCTATGATAAGACAAAATTAACCATCATCAAAAAAATAATGAAGTAATTTACCGATTGATTTTTGCATCTTAGTCCCTCTAGTCTTGTTTCTTGCTCAATTCGCTCTACACTTGTGTTATCTAAAGGAGGATTCATCAATGAATCTAAAATTAAATTCCTTATTGTTCGCTAGTGTTGGGATTTTACTGTCGAGTTGTGGCAAGGTGGAAACACCCGTGGTTTTATATGCTGATACCGCGAATGCTTTGGTGTCCATCGACGAAGGCATTGATCAAGAAGTAGAATACGAATATATGGTTGAAGGTGGTCAATTACGTTTCCAACAACCGCATTTTATGGATCAGCCGATGATGTCGGATTTACAAAATGATTGGGTTGAAGTTAGAGAAATGCTAGAAACCCTTCGTGAAACACAACGTTTACAAAATCAAGAAAGATTCTTAATCAAAATGGAAGCAAGTATTTTAAGAGCACTTGCTACTACCATTGAAGAAAACGCAATTACCCTATCAGAAGCATCTGCAACCGAACTAGCAGAAGCACAAGCTAGTTTAGAATTAACCAAGGAATCCATTCAAACCATAAGAAGTGATATCAAAACTTTAATCACGGAATTAAGAACCTTGATCCGTTCGGTTAACCGTCCGATGATGTGGGATGAAACTTTAATTCTTGATGTGCGCACGGTGCTCTTAGCATTGCTGCCCTTAACTGAAAGTTTGAGCAGTAACTTAAATACCGTATTACCATCATTAAAAGACATTCGCGAGATTTTCATTGCCAATATACCAAGCGAATTATCGCCCATTACTGCAGAGGTTCTCCTTGGACTCGCTGAATTTGAAACTTCACTGATTGCCTTAAATACCTTACAAAATGAAATCAAAACGGTCCGGCAAGATTCACGGTTGTTGATGAAAGATATTCGCGATATCGTCACCGAGATGAAGGCCAATAATATCACTTTGAGCGTTGCTGATAAAGCCGCTTTGGCATTAAAACGATTAGCCATTCAAGATGCCTTTGCTTCCTTAAAAACCATTGGCGAAGAAAGTAAACCGCTTATGGCGTCATTAAAGGATATGATCTCCTTCGTTAACTTAGCATTCATCAATGAAACGCTTGTAAGTCTGATTCTTCAAGGAGAAGAAAGACTCACCATTCTCCTTTCAATTCAAACGCTTTTCCTTGAATCCCAAGCGATTTTAGAAGCTTAAGTAATTTTATAAGTTGAGAAAAAGTAAAGTCGTAAGACTTTGCTTTTTTTTATGGTTTTATTCAAGTTAGTGAGGTTTATAATGATGAAGATGAAAAAACTTCCTTGGTTGTTTATTGAATTTTTTCGCTTAGGTTTAGTCACCTTTGGTGGTGGTATTGCCATGCTTCCTGTCATGAAAGCCACAGCGGTAAAACATCATTGGATTGAAGAAAAAGATTGGGAAGAAGTCGTCACTTTTTCGCAACTCGCACCGGGAGCAATTGCGGTTAATTGCGCCAATTTGATTGGCTACCGGGCACGAGGTTTACTTGGTAGTATAATCGCCACCCTTGGCATGATTTTACCGCCGATCATCATCATCACGATGATCGCTTTAGGTTTTGAGTACATTTTAGATCATCCCTTCCTTCAATCGGCGTTACGGGGGATGTTTATTGTTGTGTTTTTATTGTTTACCAACGCAATCTTGAGTTTAAGTAAACTCGCTTGGAAACAATGGTGGATGGTACCTTTCTCTTTATTCAGTTTTTCCTTAGCTTACTTTAACCTTGTAGAACCTGGATTGATTTTATTGCTTGCATGTGTTGTCATCATGATTTGGACATGGTTACAACAAAGGAAATTCAAATGAATTTACTTTGGTTAATCTTGCAATTTTTATGGATTGGTAGTCTGACTTTTGGTGGCGGCATGGTGGCTATTACCTTATTGTTTGATGCCTTTGTCATCAGTGGTAATGTCACCGAGACCTTTTATTTACAAATGGTGACGATTGCCGAATCGACACCAGGACCGATTGCGATTAATCTTGCCACTTATTTAGGCGTTGCTCAATTTGGTGTCTTCGGTGGTCTTATCACCACCTTGAGTTTTATCTTACCTTCGATGATGATCATTTGGACGATGTATCCTATCTATCGCCGTTATGCTACTTCAGCCTATGTGAAATCCCTCTTGGTGGGTTTAAGAGTGATAGTCTTTGGCATCATCATGATTGCCATGGTAAGAATGGGATTATCGTTGGTCGAGGAGATTATCATCGCACCAGTTGCCTCCATTTCATTATTGATGTTGACGATCTTTTTATTACCCAAAATGAAAAACCGCCCATTCATCTTGTTGATGATGGGAGCGGTTTTTGGAATCTTATTTTTCTAATCGCCTAGTACATTTCACCTGGATTTGGCATCGCCGGTGCTGCAGGTTTATCTTCTTTAATTTCGGTAACACCTGCCTCGGAGGTGACCAGTAATGCTGAGATACTGGTGGCATTTAAGACAGCAGAACGTGTCACTTTGGTGGGATCAATGATCCCTTCTTTAATTAAGTTAACCCATTGACCTTTTTTGGCATCAAAGCCAAATTCAGGTTTTTGCTTCTTTTGAGTTTCAACAATATCGGCTCCGTTAAATCCAGCATTTTCCGCAATTTGGAATAAGGGGGCAGATAAGGAATCTAACACCGCTTGAATCCCTCTTTGCACATCGACATTTTCATCTTTAAAGGTATCTTTGAGTTCGTTATAGATTTCCATTAACGTGGCACCACCACCGGCGACGATGCCTTCTAAGACTGCGGCCTTGGTGGCGTTTAAGGCGTCTTCGATATGCAGTTTCTTTTCTTTCAGTTCAGTTTCAGTGGTCGCACCAACTTTGATAACGGCCACACCACCCGAAAGTTTTGCTAAGCGTTCTTGAAGATTCTTTTTATCGTATTCAGACGTTGATTTTTTAATTAGATTTTCTAATTCTTTGATACGATTGGCAATCGCGGGATTCTTTTTTGAACCACCGACTAAAGTGGTAGTATCTTTCTTAATGATGGCGCGACCAATCGTGCCTAAATCATCAATCGATACTTCCGATAGTTTCATCGCGAGATCTTTGGTAATGAATTTACCTTCCGTTAAGATTGCGATGTCTTGGAGTTGATCTTTTTGAGCATCACCAAAACCTGGGGCTTTGGTCACCACCACATTAAACGTGCCCCGAAGTTTATTGACGATTAAGGTGTTGGTCACTTCATTTTCAACATCATCGGCGATGATGAGTAAGGGTTTACCAGCTTTGACCACTTGTTCCAAGACAGGAAGAATATCTTGAACAGTGGCGACTTTTTGATCGGTAACAAGGACGAGCGGGTCTTCTAATTCCACGGTCATGGTTTCGCGATTGGTTACGAAATATGGGGATAAATAACCCTTATCGTATTGCAAACCTTCGACCACAGATAATTCAGTATCAAATCCTTTAGATTCATCCACATTGATGACACCGTTTTGCGAAACTTTTTGCATCGCATCGGCAATAATTTTACCAATGTCAGCACTACCTGCAGAAATGGTGGCAACATTTTCAATATCAGCCCGATTCTTCAAAGGCCGAGATTTTTTCAGTAAGCGTTCAGCAACTTCTTTACCAGCCTTATCAATGCCTTGTTTGACTAGCACTGGATTGGCGCCTTTTTCTAAAGCCTTAAACCCTTGATGGATCATCGCTTGAGCTAAGACGGTAGAAGTGGTGGTGCCATCTCCTGCCATTTCATTGGTGTTGCTTGCCACTTCATAAACAAGTTTGGCACCCATGTTTTCAAAAGGATCTTTTAGTTCGATTTCTTTGGCAATACTAACGCCATCATCGACGATGGAGGGTGAACCATAACCTTTGTCTAAGACCACGTTACGACCTTTTGGTCCTAAGGATACTTTGACAACATCGGCTAAGGTGTCGACACCTTTAAGAATTTTTAATTTAAAATCACGACCAAATAAAATTTGTTTTGCCATATTAATGACTCCTTTTTATGATTGCACTTTTGCGAGAATGTTTTCCGCTTTAATCACTAAGTAATCTTTGCCTTCAAGTTTAACGGTGGTGCCGGAATACGTTTGGTAAACCACTTGATCACCGACCTTGAGTCCTTCGACTTTGGGGCCGACGGCAAGGACCTTACCAAAAGCAGGTTTGTCCTTTTCATCCGTACTGAGAATAATCCCAGACGCCGTTTTCTTTTCTTCTTTTTCTAAGGCTAAGACCACATATTGTTCTAATGGTTTTAACATAGCCAATCCTCCTTTAGCACTCTTATACTTAAAGTGCCAAATATAATTTACTCGATTACTTAGACTGTGTCAAGTTATACACTAACGAATATAAGACATATAATTCTTTAACTCGTCTGTATTGGGTTTTTCTAGAATAGAAACGGGACCATGTTCAAGAATCTTTCCTTGATCCATAAAAATAACATAATCAGCAAAATCACGAACAAAGTTTAAAACATGTGTGACAAAAATAAAGTTTTTACCGCTGCCTCTCAGTTCTTTAACCGTTTGCAAGACTTCATACGATAACACTGGATCTAAACTAGCGGTAGGTTCGTCCAAAAAGACCAGTTCAGGATCAAGCGAGAATGCTCTTGCAATTGAAGCGCGTTGCGCTTGCCCCCCTGAGACGTTTTTCGGTAATTTATACATTTGATCTTGTAAGCGAACTCTGGTTAAATAATCCTTTGCAATTTCGACTGCCTTTGCTTTTTGATAACCTCGGGTTTTTTCAAGAATGATGGAAATATTTCTTTCTAAACTTAAATGCGGGAATAAATTATGATTTTGAAAAACAAAACCGATTTGTTTTCGATAAGCCTCATCTTGGACATTTAAATCATCAATTTGAATCGTGCCTTGGCTAGGTTTTTCTAATCCCGAAAGTAGTCTTAATAACGTTGATTTACCAGAACCGGAGGCACCAATAATTGCCACTGAACGATAGCCATTCAATTCAAAAGAAAGGGTTTTCAGGACTTCTACATCATATTGATGACTGACATGTTGAATATTGATTTTCATGATTGTAGTTTCTTTTCGATCCATTTCGTTAATTGGGAAAGGGGAATGGTAATCACTAAATACAAAGCCCACAGCAAGACATAACCTTCGACAAACAAGAACGTTCGCGATTGGGCAATATTAATCGCATAATAAAGTTCTGCATATGCTAACACATACATTAATGAACTTCCTTTGACGATTAAGGAAAAATTATTCATTAGCGGCGGCATCAGCACTTTGATCACTTGGGGAATGATGATGTATTGATAACGTTGCCAGCCACTAAAACCGAACAAATCCATTGCCATGTATTGTTCTTTAGGAATCGAAGAAAAAGACGATTGATAGACATTCTTCATATAAGGAGAGATATAAAGAATCAATCCTAGAATCCCTAAAAAAGGCCGATTAAAATTATCAAAGGCAGGGCCGATGAGAAAGGCCATTAACACAATCATGACCAACAGGGGGGTTCCATAAATAACTTCGGTAAAAACATCCACAAGCGCGCGAAAATATGCAAATCTTGAGATAGATAACAAGTAAAAAATGAAACCTAAAATTAAACTACCCACCAACGTAATCATCGAAACATAGAGTGAATTTAATAGACCATTAAAAATCAGACTACCATAATCTGCAAATAGCGGTGCTAATGAAAATTCAGCGTCGCGAGAATAAATAACAAATAAAATTATCGCAACGAAAGTGCCGACGGCAAGTGAGTAGTTAAAGAATTTTTTCATTAACCCTTATTCGGCTGAGATGTAAAAGTCGATGCCATAGCGTTCTAATTGAGCAAGAACAACTGCATCCCAATTTGCGCGTAGTTGATCATACATGCCGTCTTCATCATTAAAGGTGTCGATGAAGGCGTTGGCAGAGGCCAATAATGCTGTATTGCCTTTATTCACTGCCATGCCAATTGGTGAAGACACCCATGGATCCCAAACAATCATCGTGCTCGATGTATTTGCTTTATAAGCGTTTACAACCGGTGAAGCTGACATCAATAAAATATCAGCAGTACCTTGGGCAACCGCTTCAATCGCCGTTGCTAAATCCACATATTCCGTGACGGTTTTGCCATAGCTGGTGGGAATCGTGGCAGACACTTGTGAAGCAATACCGGCAAATGTTGCCGAATCGATGTCCAGTAAGTCTTCGGTTGTCGAATCAACGGTGAGGCTGTTAGCATCGGCAAAGTCTTGGTTAATCAACGTGATAATTTTAAAGAAGAAGTAAGGATCGGTAAAATCAACGACTTCTTGACGAGCAGCAGTAATACTCATACTGGCAATGACAATATCGATTTCTCCAGATTGTAAGGCGGGAATTAAGCCGCCAAAGTTGGTGTTGACGATTTCAGTAGGTCTGCCTAAGTATTCACCAAACGCATTAGCAATATCGACGGAGATACCTTCAGGTTCATTTTCACCAGTGACGGTTTCAAAGGGGGGATATCGTAAGTCCATGCCAACACGAATTGGATCAGTGGTTGGAATGCAACCTGCTAATACCGCAAGGGCAACCATGGATGAAAGTAAAAGAAAGGATTTTTTCATAAATAACTCCTTCAAGTTTTATTTTCTTATTTTGCCTCAAATGGCATGCATTAACCAAGTGATATACTCAAAAACTTTTTCGATAAACGTTGCAATAGATTAGAGGCTGGTGGATATTTAATCCCCATGATCATGGTTAATAACATCGCTCGTTCGGCGATGGCGCCGCTAATTAAAGCATTGCGTTGCCATGCATCCATGAGATCCTTACTGTGGTATAACAAATGCACAATGATGGGAATACTTTGATTGATCGCACATGCGGTACCAGCATAATCTTTAACGAAGGCTGCTGTATCGGTCATCTCAATGGCTTTTTTGAGTTGAACCGCAAACCGTCTTGGTCCTTTGGTTATTGCTTGTTGCACCGCTTGTTGCATGGATAAGGTTTTCAAACCGTTGATGATTGCATCAAACATGTCATAACAAGCAGGATATTCTTCTTTGTTGGTAAATAATTGCGCGAGGTCCCAAGCACGTTGATGAGATAATCCTAATTGCTTGGTGGCAATATAAGGTATAAATCCAATCAAGTGATCATCATCCATGGGAATCATAGGCAAAGATAGCTTCATTTTTTGATTCAGTGTATTGATGATGAGTTTATGACCATAGGTTTCAATGTAACCTGTATAATCGCCACCAGGTCTAATGTGTGAATAAATTAATTCACCATATGACTCTCTTGATAATTGAGGATTTAATTTTAAGGCTTCGATTAACCAAAATAAAAACATCCCTTGCGAGGTGACATCACCAATCTCTGCAAGTGGATAAGCATAGTAAGAGGGTTGGGCTTCATCATACATTTTTTTATCTTGTTTACGGAAAAACAAACTTTCCTTTTTTGCAAGGTTAGCTAAATAAGCGGGATGATAAATCCAATGGATTCCCAAGGTTGCGGCATTGCCTAATAAGGCATGTTGAACATATGATGTCATGAAACTTTGATCCTCAAAACACGAATGCTAAGTGGGTAAAGTTGATTTAACAAACGATAGACGATGATCCATACCAAGACGGTGGCACTATAATTGACCATCACAATCCCCCACCAAATACCGGTGACACCCAAGTTGAGTAATTCACCTAAGGCATAAAAAACCAAGATTGGCGTTAATTGCCTTAAGACGCCAATCATCAAGGCATAGTAAGGTTTTTTAATCGCTTGAAGCACACTACTGGCGATACCAATCATCGAGTAAGAATAAATTGCCAAACCTTCGATTCGTAAATAATGAGCCCCTTCTTGAATGACTTGCGGATTTTGATTAAACATACCAACGAGTTGTGGCGCTAAAGGATAAATAACTAATAAACCAAAGGTTAACAAAATGAAAGAATATTTCGCCGCTTGTTTGATCGACTGAAGGATACGTTCCCATTGTTGAGCGCCAAAGTTTTGACCAACCAACGCGACGGTAGCAATATTCAAACCTATGGTCGGTAATAACGCAATTTGTTCGATGCGAACGGCAACACCGTATCCGGCTATCGTTTCATTACTACCAAATTGATAAATAAAATATTGGATGATAAAAATACCAATGGAGACGGTGGCATTATTCAATGAGACCGGAATGCCTTGTTTTAGTAATTGCCTGACAGCATTCATCGATAGCCGACTCTTGATAAATAAAGTTCGATTAAAACCTTGAGACTTCAAGAATGATAATCCTAAATAAACGGTACCCATCACTTGAACCAAAACCGTGGCAAGCGCGACACCAGCGGTTCCCATTCTTGGTAAACCAAACCAACCAAAAATAAACATCGGGTCTAAAACCAGGTTGAGAAAAAATCCAATGATTAAGAAGTTGCGGAATGGTTTCGTATTGCCTTGAGCCGAGAGTAAACCATTAAACGTGAAGTTGAGAATTTGAAAGATGGCACCAATAATGACCACATTCATATAGGCTAAACCATCATTAAAAACTTCGCCTGTTCCGCCACTCACTTGTAATAACCAGGGAATCGCAAACGGACTGACCACCAGTAAAACCATGGCGATTAATAATGATACAAGCAATGCATTTTTGGCAATTTGATGGTATTCGAGTTGATCTTTTTTTCCTAAGGCAATCGCTGCCAGTGCTGTCGATCCAGTGCCAACGCCGCTTGCCAGGGAAATGGTAATCAGAAAAATAGGAAACGAAATCGTTAGACCCGCTAATGCGGATACTGAAAGTTGACCTGCAAAGTATGTATCCACAACATTGAATAAGGTGTTAAATAAAAAGCCGATGGAAGCAGGGATGGCGATTTGTCTTAAGGCCTTTTTGATGGAGCCTTCGGTGAGGTTATTTTGTTGCATACCAATAATCATAACATAAGCATTTTTTGTCGCGGTATTTCTTTATTTTCACTTATAATAGAAATGTATGATTCACAAATGGTTAACGAATTTAAGTTGGATAAAGTCTTATTTAATTGAGGCGATGATCCTAGGATTTTTATTTATCCTTGCTTTAATTGTGAGATTTTCATTAATGCATTGGATTTCCGGTGACTATACGAGTTTTTTAAGACCATGGATGCAACAAATCGTCAATGGTGGTGGATTTGCAAGCTTGGGAACTAAGATTGGAGACTATACCCCTCCCTATATTTATTTGTTAACCATGCTTTCCTACTTCCCTGATGCAAGTGCTAACGAACCCTTTTTAGCAGGTATTAAAATGATCTCGATAGGTTTTGATTTACTGTTGATGATTGGGATTTATCTGAATGCAACAATTTGGTTAAAGTCATATCATCGTTTATTACCAATCTTGGTAGCGATTGGCAGTTTATTTTTACCCACCGTGTTAATCAACGGCTCAATGTGGGGACAAATTGATGCCAGTTACACTGCTTTTAGTTTCATCGCCCTTTATTACTTACAAAAAGAAAAACCCTTTGTTGCTGCAGTTTGGTTTGGTGTTGCCTTTAGTTTTAAGCTTCAAGCGATCTTTTTCTTACCGGTCTTTATGCTTTACTTTTGGTACCATCATCGCTCAAAAATCTATTATGTTTTCATCGTCCCGATCGTTTATTATGGTTTCGCCATTCCTGCCCTCATCGCTGGCAGAAGCTTTTTAGACATCTCCACAATCTATTTATTGCAAACGCAGACTTATCCACTATTGACACTGAATATGCCGAATATGTATCAATGGTTTCCGAATCAACGTTATGACGATTTAAGTTTGTTTGCCATTGGTTTGTTTGCCGGTTTGATGGCTATCCAATGGTTAACGATGTTAATGCAAAATTTACCCTTGAAGAAAGAACAGATTCTTTTATTCACCTATTGGAGCATTTTGATGGCGAATTTTTTCTTGCCAGCGATGCATGAACGCTATTTGTTTGCCGCAGATGTGATGGTCATCATCATCGCCTTACAATATGGCAAAAAGTACTTCATGATTCTTTTAACACAGGTTATTTCTTTACTTGCATATGCCCCATTTATTTTTAGTCAAACCCCGATTCCTCATGATGAAGTTGCCATTGGATTTTTAGTCACACTGATCCTAGCTACCTATTGGTTATGGACATCACTGAAAAATCCAATCGCGATCAAGGAGTTTTAATATGGAAAAAGAAGAATTAAGAAAGACGTTAGAGTTAATTGCCTTAAAAGGTGATCTGAATGCCCGCCTTAAACAATATGGCCGGGAAGTCGATGAAGATATGGCCTCTTTCAAACTTCTATCAGAAAAGTTTGAAGGTAAAATCGTCCAAGATACCATTCGTGATTTAGAAGAAGAAACCAGGTATACCCCCCTCAACCGAAAAGTCACGGTGGAAGTACAGGCTGGTAACTTTGAAGTTCATTTGCCCATCATCATTGATGAAATTCAGGATGAACTTGTTCCCATCATTTATTACCTTAAAAAAGATATCCAAAGACTGACAACGATTGGCGGCGTGCTCTTAGGGCTTGGTTTTTTTGTCTTAATTTTTGGTGGTCTGCTGTCAGAGACAATTTTCTTAAATTCTATTTCCTCAGAAGTGTATGCAATTCTCAGTTGGATTTTTATTTGGACTGGCGTGGAGCGCTTACTATTTGATCGGCGAGCATTACAATATCGTATTAAACTTCTCAAAAGGTTATTCCACGCTAAATACATCCTGGTGAGAATGACCACCAAAAAGGGTACATCCAAGGAAAATCCAATTGACTAAAAATTAATATTTTCATGCGGTGAATATGTTAAAATAAATGAAAATCTAAGGAGATTAGATATGAAGAGATTAATTTTCAAGGTGTTACTACTTGCCTCGATATTATCGATTGCAATCATGAATGGAATCTATGGATTCATGAATAATTTTAATTACAGTGCCTTAACCACGATTATTCTTTCTTTATGGGATGGATTTTTGGCATATGTTTTGGAGTTTGCTACTACCCTCAGTTTTAATTTAAATGGCGGTAGCGCTTTTGTTGATTATATTATCCTTGGAAGTTTAGGGTTTTCCCTTGTTTTAGCGCTTGTCGTGTTGATCAGAGGTTTGATCGTCCGCCGGCCTTTATTTGGATTCATTGCCGCATTATCGATTGTTGGTTTTTTCTCAGTCGGTGTCAGTGCGATTATCCTTAATAATGACTTTACCGGAGGTCGTTTTGTCTTCTTTTTACTCGATTTATTTGCTACCGATCCGATTAATACCTTATTCTTTGCAGCAACCTTTGCTTTCACTTTATTAGCCCTCTTGATGGTCTTTTTATTAGGCATCACTGCGAAAGCGAAAGTAAAAGCGAGCAAAAAAGTTAAAGTTGCCCCTTTAACCCCAAGCCAAAATCCAACGCTGCCTGTGCAACCAACCCTACAAACTACGACAAGTAGCCCAACGGTTGCCCAACCCAATACAAGTGATAACTTATCTGAATTAGTGAAAGTTGTCATGCAAGAAGAACTGAATATGATGAGAAATACTCAACAAATCTATCCCGGACCGACTATGGGCGTACCAGCCAATCCGTACGCTAATTCGATCGATATCAATGTAGTCAGAAGAATTGTGATTGAAGAATTGGCTAAATTCCAAGGTCAATACATCTCGAGAGCAGAAGCGCAAACCTTAATCGCGCAAGAAATTGCAATGATTAAATCTCAACTGCGAATTAAATAAACTTTAAATTTCTAAATATAATTGATCGCCATCAATCACGACTTTATAGGTCGTGATTTTTTCTGGACCAAAATCAAAATAAAGCATTTTGCTAACCTCATCAATTTCACCAGAAACAAGATTAAACTTTGCTTGATGAAGGGGGCAGGTGACGATGTTGCCTTCGATTTTTCCTTGAAATAGCGATGCCTCTTGATGGGGACATTGATCGGGAATAGCATATACATGATGCCCTACGAGTGCAATCAAATACGGATGTTGATTTAAAATCACCCGCCATTTTTTATCTTGTTTTAATTTGCTGAAAGACCCAAGAGCATGTTTCATAACCTAACCATAAGTGAATTACCGAAGATTTGTCAAATAAAAAACATCCATTATGGGGGATAATGGATGTTCTGTATTGGCATACGCCATCACAGCAATGTGGGGGAATCACGATTCGATAAATATCTTTTCGCGTAGTTATTTTATAATAGCATCATGACATTGTCAAAATATAAGTTGCAGATTGCTGAACAAAAAGATATCGCTTGGATTATGCAAGCGATTGATTTATGTCGGCCAATTCTAGCAAGGCAACAATCAGATCAATGGCAAGGCAAAGAACCTTCTTTAAAAACCATTGAAAATGATATCTCTAATCGGCGATATTACCTTTTAGCAAATGAAAAAATATGGATAGGTGGAGCAGCGTTATTACCTAAAGATGAGGCTTATGATCAATTAATCTCTGGATCCTGGTTAAATCAAGATCCTTACATCGTCATTCACCGTTTTTTTGTTCATCCTCAATTTCACGGAAAGAACATGGGAAAGCTTTTCTTGTCCATGCTTGAAGCAAGCGTTTGGCGAAAGGGGCTGGCAAACATTCGCATAGATACCCATGAAAGAAATCTGCCGATGAGAGGATTGCTGAAATCGCTTCATTACATCGAAGTAGGGCGAGTCAATTTACCCCATGCTGGTGAACGTTTGGTTTATCATAAAGTACGAGGTAATCAAAAATGAAATTAAAAAATAAAGTTGTGATTGTCACGGGCGGAAATTCTGGCATCGGTTATTTTGCCATCGAACGATTTCTTCAAGAAGGGGCACATGTGGTGATGGCATCAAGATCAAAAGCAAGAGCTGAAGAAGCAATTCAAAAACTTCAAGCATTGAAGTTACCAGGAAAAGTTGAATTTATTGAACTTGATTTGATGACGCTTGCCTCAGTCAAAAAGTTTGTTTCACAATTTAAAAAACAATTTCAACGTCTTGATTTGCTTGTGAATAATGCTGGCATTATGTTTGGTGACTATCAACTCACAGAAGATGGATTTGAATCACAAATGGCGACCAATCACTTTGGTCATTTTGCCTTAACCGGTCAATTACTTTCACGGCTGATTGCCTCACAAGGTAGGATTGTGAATGTCTCAAGTATTGCCCATCGTCGTGGTGAAATTGATTTTGATAATCTCCATTATCAAAAACCAAAATCCTATTCACCTTGGGGTGCGTACAGTCGCTCAAAACTCGCCAATTTATTATTTACTTATGAACTTGATCGGCGATTAAAAAAGGCGAATATTCCGGTCAAAGTATTAGCAGCCCATCCCGGTGTTTCTAAAACAAATTTATTATTTAAAAATACCAAAACGCAACCCTTATACAATCTCATGAAATTTTTGGTTCCACTACAATCCGCTAAACGCGGAGCCATACCAACCATCGAAGCTTCAATGAATGCTGATTGCAAAGGTGGAGAATATTTTGGTCCAAGTGGTTGGTTCGAAATCGGTGGCAAAAAAGCGAGATTGGTTCACTCTATTCCTCTAAGTCACGATCAGCATTTGGCAAAAAAGTTTTTTGATGTTTCTCAATCTTTAACTGGCGTTGAATTTTCTTTCAAATCATAACTTTATTTTGTTTTAATTTTTTTAATTTGTTTTACAATGTTGGTGATGGAAAAAAAATTTAATCACCGTATTTTAATTATCGGATTCGGCAGTGTTGCTCAATGCACCTTACCGATACTTTTTAAACACATTAATGTTCCTTATGATCACGTCACAGTGATGGATTTTGAAGATAAACAAGCATTATTACAACCATGGATTAATCGTGGTGTGCATTATGTTAGAGAAAAAATTACTCAAGGAAAAATGGCGTCTCAACTTGCTAAATATGTACAGGCTAATGATTTAATCATTGATTTAGCATGGAACATTGGTGCCGAAGATATCATTCAATGGTGTCATGAACACAACGTGAATTATATGAACACCTCGATTGAACTTTGGGATCCATATTCACATAGTCATGAAAAACACCCCACAGAAAAAACTTTGTATTATCGACATATGCGTTTAAGAAAAATGATGAAATCTTGGACCGAAAAAGGTCCTACGATCATCACAGAACATGGTGCAAATCCTGGATTAATTTCTTCTTTGATCAAACAAGGCTTAATTGATATTGCTCAAAAAATGATCAAGGATAAAAAAGTTATCCATGAAGATAAAGTAATGCTTGAAAGTTTAATTCAGCATCAGCAATTTAATGAAATTGCACAGCGTATTGGTGTGAAGGTAATTCACATTTCCGAACGCGATACGCAAATTTCTAATCAACCCAAACAAGTGGATGAATTTGTTAATACTTGGTCAGTTGAAGGATTTAGAGAAGAAGGAACCACCACTGCAGAAATGGGTTGGGGTACCCACGAAAAACAATTACCAGATTTAGCTTTTGAACATGCTGAAGGCCCAAAAAATCAAATTTGTCTAGCGCGAATGGGAATGAATACATGGGTCTCTACTTTTGTACCGCATTATGAAATTCGAGGGATGGTAGTTCGTCATGGTGAAGCTTTTACCATCTCTGACTATTTAACAGTGTGGCATGGAAAAAAGGCAATTTATCGCCCCACAGTTCATTATGCTTATTGTCCAAGTGATGCAGCGATTGCATCCTTAAATGAATTACGTGGCAACAACTATAAGTTACAAACCAAAACTAGAATCATGAATGATGATATTGTCCATGGTGAAGATATCTTGGGAGCGTTAATCATGGGTCATCCCTATCAATCTTGGTGGATTGGCTCCATTCTTTCGATTCAACAAGCACGATCGTTAGTACCGCATCAAAATGCGACAACCGTTCAAGTTGCGATTAGTGTGGTTGCCTCAATCCTGTGGATAATTGACCACCCACAAGAAGGTTACCTTAACCCGGAAGCATTACCTTACGACTACATTCTTAAAATTGCTAAACCTTATTTAGGAACGTTTATTTCACAACCGTTTGATTGGCATCCGTTAAAGAATTATTACAATGAATTTAAAGGATACAATCGCCCTCGCATCGATAAAGATGATCTATGGCAGTTCACCAACTTCTTAATCACAGACTTTGATTAGACAAACGAAAAACCCAAGCGATGCTTGGGTTTTGCTTTAGCGTTACTTTATTTTTGCTTTTTTCAATTCTTCTAAGGTAGGAAAAGAATCAATCGCACCTGATTTCGTGCAGGCAAGAGCAGCAACTTCATTGGCAAAGGTAGCATAGTCTTTCATCTTTAAGGCACTAGCGGCAAGTTTATTTTTGGCAATGGCATGTTGAATGATTTTAGCAAGCATTGAACCGATTAAAGCATCGCCAGCACCGGTGGTATCCACTACTTTAATTTTGGAACCTTTGATGATAATGGGTTTTTGTTTTGCTTGATATAAGGCTAATCCTTGATCACCCTTGGAAAGAATCAACCAAGTTACTTTGGCTTGGAATACCTTTTCAATCGCAGCTTCAAGTGTCATATCCGGGAAAATAAAATTTAATTCTTCTTCGGTAACTTTTAATAAATCAACACCGACCATAAATTCTTTTACCGTTTCCCTTAGGGCAATGGGACTGGGCCATAAATTAAAACGAAGGTTTGGATCAAAGGAAATAATTAATCCATTTTTCCTGGCAATGTCGAGGGCAAATTCGTGGGCTTTTTTCGATAAGGAAGGAACTAAGTTCACACTGCCAAAATGCAGGATATCATTTGCTTCAAATAAACTGGCATCGATTTCTTCTTTGGTTAAAAACAAATCTGCGGCATTTCGCCGATCAAAAGTAAAGGATCGTTGCCCTTTTTTATCAACCTGAACTTTAGCCACGGTGGTATCGTGAGCATCAGTTACTTTGATTTGCGAGATATCAACACCTTTGGCTTGTAAGGTTTGTAAAATAAGTTTTCCTTCTTCATCATCACCAATTTTTGAAATTAACAAACTTTTTTGCCCTAAGTTGGCAACCATACTGGCAACATTCGCAGGTGCGCCTCCCGCAAATTTTCCAATTAATTTTACTCCTTTTTTGACTTGATCAATTAAGGCTTCACCGATACTAATGAGTTTTGGCATGTTGGTCTAAGACCTCCTGATAATACGCTTCCCATTTTTCTAGAATGGCAGCACGTTGGTAATGTTGTTTCAACCAAGCTGGATGCGCGAGAGCTTGTTGATAAGCTTGATTATCTTCGCTGAGTTGTTTCACTATTTTAACAAATCCATCGACAGATGGGGCAGATAAATATTGTCCGTGGAAAACGGGTTGATAGAGTTCCAGGTCGCGAAGGAGGATGGGTTTGTTGCACACCGCAGCTTCCAAGACGCTCATGGGCATCAACTCGTCGAATGAGGGTAAGAAGAACAAATCACAAGCATGATATAGTTCTTTCATCTTTTCTCGCGGAATAATCCCTAAAAAGCGAACATTAGCAGGTGGGTGTTCCATTACATCCTTTAATTCTTCGTAGCCAGCAGTTAACCCTTTAAACGAGAAACCGCCTGCCCAAACAAAATCAAGTTGCGGAAGTTTTTTCGCAGTTTCGACAAAATCGATGACACCTTTGCGATGTTGAACTTGGCCAACACCTAACACGGTGAAGCGTTTGAATTGCCAATCTTTTCTAACTTTGGTGCGAGATTCTGCGATGGTAAATTTGCTTTCATCAACAAAATTAGGAATAAAGGTGATGCGTTCTCTTTTGATGCCCATCTTCACTAAGGGTTCAATAAAGATAGGATTGACCACGACTAAATAACTTGCGGTTTTATAGAACATTTTGATATACCACTTTAAGATTCCAAAAAAGATTTTCGGTAATTTAATCGAAGTGCCTAGCGTACTGGGTAAAAAATGGACATACACCACTTTAGGAATACTGATAAATAACATTGCAAGCCAATATCGAAAGTTAACGGTATGAATATGAATAAGATCAAGTTTTCCGGTTCCTTTTAAAACCACATTCAGTTTCTTAGATTGTTGAATTAAATTAAGTTGCTCAATATAGGCTGCGCCTACACCTTGACCGGGTACGGAAGTCGCTTTTGAAAAAACGCCAACAGAAATAATCTTATTATTTTTCACATAAGTCATTATAAAGGAAATAAAGGAAAATACCTTAAAACTGATGAAATTAAAGAGATGCGAAGTTATTGAGCGTAGCGTCGATTGTTCTTAAATATACATAACGTGTTCTCGCGGCAACGATTTCTGGATCAGTGGTGTCCGTTCTAAAAGCTGTTTTTTGAGCTTCCGTTAAGGTGTTATATTGTGTTTCTAATGTAGACCAACTAAGACCTGCTGCAGTGCAAGCACCTTGCTTGTTGTCGGTGGTCGCAAGGAAGTCGACGGCAAACGAATAGGTTTGTCCGTTATTGGCAACGACATCTGCCACGGTCATATTAAAGGCAATACTTTCAATTTGACTGTTCGTTCCACCCGTCGGGAGAAAAGCGAAGTAGGACAAGTTAGTCCCCGTTCCAAGAATGGCAAAAGTAGAAGAGTCAAATGTTTGTGAAGTGCTAGAAACTGTTGCACTACCATCAGAAGTTCCAGAAACGACCGTATAGTTTGCTGCAGTAGCATTGATAATTCTCGAGGTGCTACCAACATGTAGAGTGTTGGCTTGACCAGTTTTTTGTGTAATCACAATAGAACTAATGGTTCCAGGAAGTGGATTAATATTATAAAGAGCAGAGGCATTCGGTGCTAGCTCAATATTTGGTGTTCCCGCAGTATTTCGAACCGCATTCTTAACACCCAAATCAATTTGAACGCCAGAAACCGTAATTGAACCTAACACTTCGGATGTACTTGCCGTACTCGTGCTGACGTTGGGAAAGTTGGATGGGGTGATGGTAAACGTTAAAGAAGCAGCGCTAACTTCTGTTGGTTCATCAAAAGTTGCAGATTGAGAAAAAATCACACCAACTGCGGTCACTACCAATAAACTACTGGTTAAAATTTTTTTTTGATGAATTGCCATAGAAGAGCCCCCTAGGAACACTGCCTTAACTTAACAATATAGTTAGTGCAAAATTAGTATAGATTATTTTATCAAGAGTGCAACAGTTAACATCTATTAACTATTTTCATCATTTTTTGATATCCATAAATGTATCTTGATATAATACTTTTGGAAAAAGGAGTCAAACGATGAAAAATCTACTTTATTTTCAATCCGGTGGACCGACTTCGGTGATCAACACATCCTTATATGGCGTGATTAAAGAAGCGAAGAAGCATTCAGAAATTGGTGGGATATACGCCTCCTTATATGGTATTGAGGGTGTCTTGAATGATAATTTAATTGATTTAAGACAAGAATCAGAGGAGACCGTTGCATTATTACCGCAAACCCCAGGTGCAATTTTAGGAACCGCTCGTTATAAATTAAGTAGTGATGTGAATCACCCTGACTATCAAAAAATTCTAGCCACACTAAAAAAATATCATATTGGTTACTTACTCGTGAATGGTGGTAACGATTCGATGGATACGTGCCATAAGTTATCAAAGTTAATGAAAGAAGTAGGTTTTGATTGTAACGTTATTGGTATTCCTAAGACCATCGATAATGATTTAGCGAACACCGATCACTGTTTGGGATTCCCTTCTGCTGCTAAATTTGTCCTACAAACCTTACAAGATGTAGCGATTGATAACCTGGTGTACAACAAAGGTAAAGTGGCAATTGTCGAAGTGATGGGTCGTAACGCCGGATGGTTAACTGCCGTTGCTGCGCTTTTAGAAGGTGAAGTTAAAGCCGATCGCATTTATTTACCTGAAGATACCTTTAATTTAGAAACCTTCTTGGAAGAAGTCAAACAAGTTTATGAAAAAAAGAAAAAGGGACTCTTTGTTATTTCTGAAGGCATTCTTGCGCAAATGCCACATCAAGGCAAAGAAGTGGATGGATTTGGCCACGTGCAAATGGGTGGCGTTGCTTACCAATTAGCCCAAATCGTCAAAGAACGTTTTGGTTATAGTACCCGTCCGATTGAATTTTCGTTAATGCAACGAGCTGCGGCACAATACATCACTTTGGTGGATTCTAAAGAAGCAATTAAAGTTTC
>JBEDAR010000030.1:0-2541 GCA_041177725.1 Bacillota bacterium
TTCGTCGCCTTATTTAAGTCCTTGTCCAAGTTTTCTTTATCATGTTTCATTTACCCTTACCCTCCATCTTGGTTTTATTCGTAATTTTCTCAAAATATTTTTCCAGCATCTCAGTAACATACTCAAGCGCAGATAAAGCTCTATCGTAATCCATACGTGTGGGTCCCACCAGGGCAATCCGGCTTTCTTTTTCCCCTGGCATTTTGAGTTTGCTAGAGATTATCGACAAGTCATGATTTTGATCTTGATCACCGATGTTAATCGCTACATTGCCGCTTGTTTTCGAAACATGATTCAGTAATTTCGGTGATTCAAGTAACGTCAAGATTTTTCTTAGTTTATCACCATCATGAGCAAACTCAGGTTGATTAAATAATGAGTCTTTGCCATACAGTTTAAGACGTTCACCAGCAAAATTTAAAAATGCTTGAGTGAATGCCTGATAGACTACATCATGTTCAGCGATGTAATCTTCAAGAATGGGTTTGATGGCTTCCATTTTTGCAGATAGCTCTGACACCGGTGTTCCTCTTAACCGCTTATTAATTAAACTCATACAGTCTGCCAATGAATCTTTTTCAATATTTTTTGGTAAGACAAAGGTTTTATTTTCCACATAACCCGAATCCGTAATAAAAACGACGGTGGCAGAATTATTTTCTAATGGTGTTACTTGAATACTCATTAATTTTTCTTGTTGAGCGTTAGGACCTAAAACGACCGAAGCGAGTTTGGTCATGTTGGAAAGAATTTCTGAACTCTTTTGAATAATTTCAGTAACCGATTGAGCTTTTTGCGAAAGGATCACTTGCAATTGTTGTTTGATTCTTTCATCGACACTTTTATTACGGAGATGACTGACATAATATTGATAACCTTTGCTTGAGGGTATTCGCCCTGAGGAAGTATGTGTTTTTTCAAGCAAACCTGCATTTTCTAAAGCAAGCATTTCATTACGAATGGTGGCAGAGGAAAAACTCAGTTCGTAGTTTTGAATTAACGTTTGGGAACCAACCGGTAAAGCGGTTTTGATGAAATGCTCAACGATATGTTTGAGTATTAAATCGCGTCGTGACAATTCCATATAAACCTCCTTAGCATTCATTCTCGTTGAGTGCTAAAAATATTATAACAAGGTTTTTGGCACTGTCAATTATAAAGTGCTAAATCAGATCCTTCGTCAATTTCAAGACGACATAATCGAGTAATAACATACCTTCGAAAGTTAATTTTGCTCGATTATTTTCTAAAGTAATCAAACCTTTTTGTACTAAAGGTGGCAGGGTGGATTGAAAAAGTTTGGCGAAATCAAGTTTAAATATTTCCTGAAATTCGGTTAAGGAAAATCCTTCCTTTAAACGAAAATTTAGCATGATAAACTCAAACCGCTTCATGTTTGCATCAATAAACTCTTCTTGATCACGTTTTACGCCTTGTAAATACTTAGTCATATTTTTGGTGTTAGTGTAACGAATACCTTTGAAATATCCGCTTGCACCAAGACCGGTGCCAATATATTCTTGGTTTCTCCAATAAGTTAAGTTGTGCCGAGATTGTTGTTGATGTCGGGCAAAATTACTTACTTCGTAACGCTCATAACCGTGAGCTGTTAAAGTTTGATAAATCATTTCATAATGGTGACGAGAAACTTCATCTGTTGCCGGTTTAATTTTTTGAATACCAAAAACCGTATGCGGATGTATCGTTAATGCATAAGTGGCAATATGATTCACATTCAATGATAAAAAATGGTTGAGATCGGCTTGTAAATCTTCATCACTGACGTTAGGGAGATCGTAAATTAAATCAACATTAATCAATTGAAATCCCAATGCTTTTGCTTCAGCAATCGCCTTGATAATATCTTGATGATGGTGATGACGATTTAAAGTAATTAATGCTTCTTTTTTGAATGTTTGAACTCCAAAAGAAAGGCGATTGACGCCGGCCTTTTTTAAAATTTTTAACTTTGAAGGCGTGGTTGATTCAACATTACATTCTACCGTCCATTC
Source organism: Bacillota bacterium (assembly GCA_041177725.1). Lineage (GTDB taxonomy): Bacteria > Bacillota_I > Bacilli_A > RFN20 > CAG-826 > UBA970. The sequence goes on from JBEDAR010000030.1 coordinate 2,013, forward strand.
GCATGATGGTGAGGCAAACGCTCTCACGCCTTCACAAAGTATTTGTAAGTCTTCATCAGATAAAGCAGTCGGTGTTCCGCCACCAAAAAAAATCGTCTCATATTGGTGAGGACCATATCCGATAATTTCTTTTAAAACAGTATCGACATAAATCCGAGTTTGTTTCGGATTCGTAAGCATTTTTGTAAAATCACAATAATGGCAAATATGGTCGCAGTAAGGTATGTGAACGTATAACGATTTAGGATGAGGATTTCTTTCGATTGCTTGCATGCTTTTTGCCACTTGGATTTTTCTTAACTTGCGAAATTTCGCTGGTGTTTAATTTTGGATTTTTAACTTGAGTTAAAGGTTCTTGTAGAGGGACTAAAACGCGATCAAGTTCTTCTTTAACAGCTTTTTTAGGATCAACTTTTGTATTTTCAGTGGTCGATGGCCAAATTAGTTTTCTCAACCAACTGGCAATCAAGGCAATTACTGAAAAAATAATCAGCAATAAAATGATGGTGACGATACCGCTATTCAAAAA
>JBEDAR010000031.1:0-8552 GCA_041177725.1 Bacillota bacterium
ATGCCAATTTCTTAGAAGGTTTAAATTACTTTATTCAAACGATTCCCACAGCAAATCGCCTTGAGGCCTATCGCTCTGATCCGGTTTTAAAAGCGATGGAATTGATGATGAAATCTCAACAAGTTAATTTGATTATGCTTTCAATAAAGAAGCAATTTATCTATGATGTTAACGACTTAATCATCTTAGCAATTCAACATCAAACTCTTAATCTAGTTGAAGACATTCTTCAAACCTATCCTCAGGAATTAAATGCGAGAAGGATTGCGAAGGCCTTATCGACGTCTTTAAATTTTGATTTACTTGAAAAATATCCTTTGATATTTACCGCGGATGTTTTAAGTTATACCCTTGATCACATATCCTTAAAGGATGCTAAACCCATTGTCCTCAATGGCTTGATTAAAATTGGGGCAACCTTTCATCAAAAGTACACAAATCAAGATACAGCAGAAAAAATCAATCGATTGTTAACTAAATCCAAGAAAGGAAAAAATTAAGATGACTATTGATATCAATTTAATCGTCTTAGTACTTACCATCCTCATTGCCTTATTACTCATCGCACTCACGATTCGTTTTCAATTAATCGAAAAGTACTTTGCCCCACTCAAATTTAGAATTACGAATCAATTAGTGATCGATCCAAATTTGAATCAAGAGTTTTTAAAGGTGGTGATTTATAACGCTACTTTAAACGATGCAAGGGTTACCTCTTTTGGGTATTTATATCGGCAAAAGAACATCGATTATTTTAGAGAATATTTGAATCAAGCCAAAATGGCGAATTTGATTCAAACAATTGTACCTTCAAGAGATTCCATCACTTTCAAGCTTACCCTGGAATCTTTAGCAGATATTGTTCAAAATATTAACCAAGGTAAATTTAAGGTTAGGCAAATTAAGGTTTTTGCTATCAGTAGCTTTGGTCAAACCACTATTGTTCAATCAAGACTTGTCCAAAGGCACCTCACCAAACTCTTAAATAAGCGAAAAGTCACTGCCCAAAAGAAACTCAGGCAAATACGGCAAGAAAATAGAAGATTAAGAAGAGAAAAAATTGCCAAACAATTAGCGATTTTAAGGCAAAGAATTGGTTTTTGGTTTAAAAATGCTTTTGAAAGACTAAAAAAACTATCAAAAAAGCGTAAACCATAGATTTTTCTTCATTGACTTTAAGGCAATAGATTAGTATTATTTATCTCGGCACTTTATTCAAGCATTTTTAAATTTGTTATTTGTAAAGCTGCAGTGTTAGGAGGATGATGTTATGCAACGTCAAACCACATTAGTTAAACCCGCCGAAGTAAAAAACAAATGGTATTTAGTGGATGCCACTGGTTTACCCTTAGGAAGATTAGCTTCTAAAGTCGCATTAATTTTAATTGGCAAAACCAAAGCTAATTACACTCCCACTGTAGATGGTGGTGATTTCGTCATTATTATCAATGCCGAAAAGGTTTCCTTATCAGGTAACAAAGTTGAAACCAAGAAATACTATAATAATTCGCAATATGCTGGTGGATTACGTACCCGTACTGCTGGTGTGATGTTAGCAGAATATCCAGAAGAAATGGTTGAACGATCCGTTTGGGGCATGTTACCCAAAGGTAGATTAGGTAAAGTCATGCACGGAAAATTATTTGTTTATCGCGGGGCAAAGCATGAGCATGAAGCCCAAAAGCCTGAAGTCTTAAAAGTGACCTTATAAGGAGAACCATATGGCAACCAAGAAAAAAGAAATCACCAAATATTATGGCACTGGGAGACGTAAATCTTCCAAAGCTCGTGTGTACTTAATGGATGGTAAAGGTTTGATTACGGTCAATGGCCGTCCGGTTGACGAGTACATGCCTTATGACACCTTGGTCATGGATTTAAAACAACCATTAGTAATCTCCAATAACGCAGAAAAGTTTGATGTGGTTGCGACTGTTACTGGCGGTGGTTTTACTGGCCAAGCCGGTGCAATTCGTTTAGGTATTGCCCGTGCTTTATTAGAATCAGGTTCTGAACGTTCCCCACTTAAAGTTGCCGGAATGCTTACTCGTAACCCTCGTGTCAAAGAACGTAAGAAATACGGGCTTAAAGCTGCACGTCGCGCTCCACAATTTACCAAACGTTAATTTTTTCCCCTCGTTATTCCAATTGGAATAGCGTTAGGATAGATTCCTAGGATGTGACAACACCCTAGGGGATGGGCCGTTAGCTCAGTTGGTTAGAGCACGCCCCTGATAAGGGCGAGGTCGATAGTTCGAATCTATTACGGCCCACCATCAACGCAAGAAAAACTGTAGTGGAAGCTACAGTTTTGTTCTTCAAATACCCATGATTGAAACCTTAAAAGATAAAGCATTTATTAAGAAATTCTTTTCGATTAGTTTACCTGTGATGGTGCAGATGCTCGTTTCATTTTTTGTGACGTTTATCGACAATGTCATGGTCGGCGGTATTTCTGATGAAGTTGTTGGGGCAGTATTTGCAGTCAATCAAATATCCTTTTTCTATTTTGTAATCACCTATGGATTGTTATCTGGAGCAGCAATTTATGTTCAACAATTCTCGGGTGCAAAGGACAATCTTCATTTACAGCAATCCGTGAGGTATAAACTTTATATTGGTATGGTTTTTATACTGATATTTATCCCACTTATCTTTGCTTTTGGTCGTCAAATTGTCTCCTATTACACGCGTTCCTCAAGTAACCAAGACGCGATTATGGTTGAAGCATTACAATACCTACCAATTATTATTTTTTCTTATATTCCTTTAATGTTCGCCAATATTTATGGTTCAACGTTTAGGGAAATTGGTAAGACCAAACTCCCCGTATTGATTAGTGTGATTTCCCTTATCACCAACGCCTCACTGAATTATGTTTTTATTTATATTGTTAAAAACGGTATTGTCGGTGTTGGCATTGCCACATTGATTGCAAGATTAGTGGAAATGACTTTATTGATATTCATCTCTCACCGACGAAAGGAAACTTTCACCAAAGGACTGTACCAAGATTGGCGAGTAGAACTGCCATTGATTCGAGCTATTAATCGTAAAACAATTGTGATGTTAATCAACGAAACGCTTTGGTCTGGTGGCATCATCATGCAACAACTTGCACTTGCCTCTCGCGTGAATGTTTTGTCCACACTGTCTATTGTTGCTACCTCAACTGAAATCTTTGGCATTATTTGGGCTGGGTTAGCCGTAGGCGTTGGTGTCATGCTAGGTAATACTTTGGGCGAAGGAAAAGTTGAAGAAGCGAAACTCCTTTCTAAAAAATTATTATGGATGGGGATTACGATTGCCTTGAGTCTTGGTTTTATCATGTTTTGGTTATCACCGTTAATTCCACAATTGTGGACCACCGTTTCTCAAGATCAAAAAGACATGGCAACGAATATTCTAAGAATTTATATGTTCTTTTTACCATTTTTTAGTATTGCAAACGTCACCTATCACACTTTACGTTCTGGTGGCAAAACCACTCAAGCTTTATTACTGGATGGCATGGTGATGTGGTTAGGAACAGTCCCATTAGCATGGACGTTGGCATTATTGACCAATATTCCTTTAGTATGGATGTGGTCGATAATTCAGGCTATCGACCTATTAAAAGCGGGTTTTGGCATTTATCTTGTGAGGCGTTATGATTGGGCAAAAAATCTCACGAATCCATTTGCAAAATCGACCGATGTTGCCACCCTTTCAAATTGAATTCAAGTCGACGGTTTGCTATCATTAAATCTTGCGGACACTTAGCTCAGCTGGGAGAGCGTTTCCTTCACACGGAAGAGGTCACAGGTTCGATCCCTGTAGTGTCCACCAAGTGCCGTCATAGCTCAATTGGCAGAGCAATTGATTTGTAATCAATAGGTTGTAGGTTCGAGTCCTATTGACGGCACCACGGTGCCTTTTTGGGGATATGGCGAAATTGGCAGACGCGTTGGACTTAGAATCCAATGGGCAACCGTGCAGGTTCAAATCCTGTTATCCCCACCAACATGGAAATCTTAAACATCACTTTACTTGCCATTTTCTCAATCTTGATCATCATTTTTTTGATGGTATTTTTATTGTTGAAACTTGCATTTAATCGGCGATTTGATGCGCATCCTAAATTAAAATATTTCACTATCAAGGATTTTCCAGATTATGATTTTGATGCGGTTGAATTTAAAAATAAACGTGGGATTACCTTAAGGGGCGGGTTTTATTATGATGATCGATTGCAACCTCATCAAAAATTGATCGTCTTTTCGCACGGTATTGGCCCAGGGCATCAAGCCTATACCCATTTGATCATGGAATTTGTGAGAAAAGGTTTTGTGGTATTTGCCTATGACAATATGGGGTGTGGTTTATCGGATGGAACATCCATCAATGGCGTCCCGCAAGCGATTGCAGATTTGCATTCCGCATTCATTTACCTTTCAAAAACAACCTATGCATCTTTACCGATGTCGGTCATGGGTCACTCTTGGGGTGCTTATGCTGCCATTCGCGCTGCGAAGATGGACTTTCCCATCAAAAGTATTATTAGTATTGCTCCATTTAACGATGTGTCGGAAATGTTAGGAAAATATATCCCTTGGATACGAATTTTAAAACCTTTCGTAAAACTTGTTACCTATTTGAACTTTGGTTACCTTGGTGTTTTATCTACGGCAACTATTTTAAATAAGAGTAAAGTAAAAACCTTAGTTATTGTCGGTGAAAAAGATGATGATATTCCTCTTAAAGGCAACTATGAGCATTTTATCAAGGTAAACAATCCTATCATTGATATTGAATTAGCAAAAGGGCATCGGCACAATCCTTACTTAAGTTTTCGCGCGGAAAATTACGTGATTGACACCATTCTTCAAGGCGCAGTAAAAATGGCAAAAGAAAAAGACACGGCGAAAGTTGAAGCATTCTTTAATAGTCTCAATTATCAATGGGTCGGTGAACACGATCTGGCCATCATCGAAAGAATTGAAAAGTTTTTAAAATAATCCCTATAATTTTATATTTCTCTATATAATGAATTTTGAGGAATAAAAAATGGATGGAAAAACTTATTTTTTGAAAAAGAAAAAAGGGGCGATTGGTTTAGCCATTATTGCCGCTTTATCTGGACCCTTTTTACTTTACAGTGAGCAAAATGCATATGAATTAGCATCAAGTGATGCAATGACATCTACGATGACTAAAGTTATTACCGTTGCTGAAAATGGTGATGTTAATTTTCAGGAAAATTTAAATCGATACTTTGCTACTCAAGTTTTTTTCCAAGATATTTATTTCACTTCTGATCATGAAGATGTTCCCAAAGAAGTATCAACACCTGCTTTTGATACCACAAGATTTTCCTCGAACATTTATGATGCTAACGATCAATTAATGATTGCAAGCGCCGGTGCATATACCACCACAACTTATAACAGTAATCCTTTGATCCTTGGTTACTCTTGGGATTCAAATAGCGTTGATGAATTTGGTAATCCAATTGAACCTCTCGATCCTGAATCCGTAGCTTGGTTTCACTACAACGCCGGAACCTGGGGCAACATTCGTATTGAAAATAACTATTGGATTAATGGCGTTGCACTTAAATATGCTGATACTGCAGAATTTTTTTGGGTAGTTGCTGCCACCGATAATATGCTGACGGAAAATATTGATGTCAAAGTCATTCTTCCTGGTGTAGATTTAGATGCAGATTTAGTGACAGCCTATTTAAATGGTTCCTCATTAGCCTCGATTCATCATATTGGCGCGAATGAAGAAAACCAAACGTATGTTCATATTAAAGCAAGTCGACTTTATCCAAGTGAGTACATCACCGTCAGAATTAATTTTCCTGCAGATCGATTGGTGATTGATGCTGAACAAGACCAAACTTATGGTAATGATGTAACTGATTTTCCCATTGCCAATGGTGAACCACATTTAACCAATGTGCAAACATATGAGGCGGAAAGAGCTAGTTTTCGTAATTCTTATCAAATGGTGGATATGGTTGCCATTGGCTTGTTTGTTTTAATCGTTATTTTTGCAGCATGGAAAGTGCGTGACATATACCTCAAGTTCGATAAAGAACATCAAACCGATTTTTACGGTGAATACTATCGTGAATTACCAGCCCAATATGGTCCAGCAATTATGGGTTATCTTTATCGATTTAAAGAAGTTGCCAAGGACGATGTTACTGCTACCCTAATGGAATTAATTCGTCAAAAAGTAATTTTATTGGATGCTGGTACTGAATCGCTCACGGAAGCGAATGTTAATTATGTTATGAAGCTGAATAAAGAGGTGGATCAAAATAAATTACTACCCCATGAAAAACAATTAATTCAATGGTTTTTTGGTTTAGTCGCGGGTGGCGATACCTTATCGCTTAACCAGTTAGAAGCGTTTACGAAGAAAGAAACCCAAGCCATTCGATATTTAAGTGAAAATCAAGCTTTCAATCGCGCTGTAGTCGTGGCATCAGAAAATGAAAAATTCTTTGATGATGTGAAAGCCCCAGCGCAAAAAAATGCTGCGATTTTAGGTTTAATTACCTTGTTTGCAATTGGGTTTTATGTCACAAGATTGGTATTAGCTTTAGGAACATATACCGGTATCATTGGTGGGATCCTTATCGGAATATCAATTTTATTGGGTGCATATCTAAGTTCGATTGAAAGAAGATCGAAAAAAGGCAATGAGGATTATGTTCGTTGGAAAGCGTTTGAAAAATTCTTGAAAGAATTTACCAATATCAAAGATTATCCAATGCCAGGAATGACCGTTTGGGAACACTACATGGTTTATGCCACAGCCTTTGGTATTGCCGAATTAGTGGAAAAGCAAATCCGTTTTAAATATCAACAATTAAATAAAATGGACGAACTCAATCGTTCACCTTATTTTAGACGTCCTGGTTTTTATCGTCATTATCAACATTCGATGCAACGGTCTTTTGTATCCGCACAAAGTACAATTGCAGCTGCCAATGCTCAACGCAATAATTCTGCAGGCCGTGGTGGTGGTCGCTTTGGCGGTGGCGGCGGTTTCCGAGGTGGTGGCGGTAGTGGCGTAAGAATTCGATAGTTTTTAAAATAATTGTTTGCTTTTATTCAAAAGATGTTAAGATAAAAAACAAGGAGAAAAAAATGGAAATATTAATTGTATTGGGTGTTGTTGCATTAGTAGGATTTTGGGTTGTAAGCGTTTATAACACGCTCGTTCAATCCCGAAACAAGGTGAAAAATTCTTGGTCACAAATTGATGTTCAATTAAAACGTCGGTTTGATTTGATTCCTAATATTGTGGAAACCGTTAAAGGTTATGCCAAGCAAGAAAAAGATATCTTCATGCAATTTGCAGAAGCCCGCAAAATGTATGATAAAGGTTCGCAAGGTGGCAACGTCGGCGAAATGGCACAGGCCAATAGTATGTTAGGGCAAACCTTAGGTCGTTTAGCGGTGGTGGTAGAACAATATCCAACCTTAAAAGCAGATCAAGGTTTCTTAAAACTTCAAGATACCTTAAAGGAAACAGAAGATAAGATTTCCTTTACCCGTCAATTCTATAATGATGTGGTTTTATCGTATAACAATCGTCGGGAAGTGTTCCCATCTAACATTGTTGCCGGTATGTTTAAATTCAAGGAAGCTGAACTGTTTAAGTTAGATGATGCTTCCGAAAGAAAAGCAGTTAAAGTATCCTTCTAAAGTCTTGACAGTATGATTGAAACCCTTCAAAAAATGAAGGGTTTTTTCTTTGTGATAAAATAGAACAATGAATCCAATCCTATTCAAAAATCCCAAGACCAATCTCTATAAATTAGAAAAACTATTTTGGCATTTATGGGATAAAGCCTTTATACGATTTCTTTTCGTTGGGGGATTGAATACGATCTTAGGTTACCTAACGACCCTTTTGTTTAGATATACTCTTTTTATCGACCAACCGAAATGGATTGTGATTCAATCCATGATTGAATTGGATGCCGCGAATACCGTTATGTTTATCTTATTGTTTCCTATTTCGTATTCTTTACAAGCATGGTTTGCGTTCAGAACCCAATGGACATGGAAGCGATTGATTGTCTACCCACTCACGAGTATTCCTAATTTCCTTATTCAACAGCTGTGTATTTTTTTATTTGAAGATTTACTTCATTTAGCGCCAGCCATTGCCTACGCTTTATCGGCAATTTTACCGATACCAATTATGTTTTTTGTGGTTCGATTCTTTGTCACGAGTAAAAAATCTACTTCTTCAAAATAGCAATTTGTTGATCAAAAGTATCAATTTGTTGCTCGACTTTAAGTTCTGCAAACTGATTCATATAGAGTTTGTAGTAAGTTCCTTTTTTTAACATTAAATCCCGATGACTACCATCCTCAATGATGCGACCCTCTGACATCACCAGAATGCGATCAGCATCGACGATGGTTGATAAACGGTGAGCAATAACGATGGAAGTTCGCCCTTTGAGAGTTTTGGTTATCGCCTTTTGAATCATTGCTTCCGTTTCCGTATCAATCGACGACGTTGCTTCATCTAAAATCATA
>JBEDAR010000032.1:0-4335 GCA_041177725.1 Bacillota bacterium
TTAATGAGTTCTGAAACTTTCATTTATACTAAATATCTACTATTATATTACTAATATCAAATACTTTAATACTATTCTTTATCTTTTATAATCAGGGTCTGAATTTTCTTTTCTGCATCTTGCAAAGCTTTTTCAACCGCCTTCATTAAGGTGGTTGCCTCTTCAAAAAGTTTTAAATTTTCTTGAAGAGAAAGTTTACCAGATTCCAATGCTTTTACTATCACTTCAATCCTTGCTAGACTTGCCTCAACATCTAATGTTTTTTCCGCCATAAATTTATCCTTTCTTCTTCACTTCACTTGTGAAGCTTCCATCTTTCAATTGGGTGGTGATCATATCACCTACTTTGACTTCCTTTAAAGAATGAATCACATCACCGTTGGCCCTGGTAGTTATTGCGTACCCTCTTTCAATCACGGCATAGGGTGATAAGGCATTTAAGCTAGCGCGAAACTGATTCGTTTTAGCCTGCTGATTCTGTAACAAGATCATGATCGCTTGTTTCAAACGATTTTGAAAATTATTCAAGTTTTCCTTTTGTAAAGTATACATCCCTAGGGGTGTCACTAGAACCGGTCGCTCTTGAAAGGCATGTAGTTGTTTGCTTAAAAATTGAATCCGGGTTTGCATCGCTTGCAAAGCTCGTTCTAAACTCGTATGCAGATCTTGGTAGAGGTCTAGTTGGTTGGGCACCGCTAATTCAGCTGCACCGGTGGGTGTGGAGACGCGTTTATCGGCAACCAAATCCACCAAAGATAAATTGATTTCGTGACCAATGGCAGCAATCGTAGGCACAGGGGAAAGGGCAACGTGTCGAACCAAGGTTTCATCATTAAACGCTGAAAGGTCTTCTTCTGCACCACCACCCCGAGCAATAATCAAGACATCTAAACGAGTGTGATAAGCGAGATTTAGGGCTCGGATTAAATCTTTAGGGGCTAATAAACCTTGGACCAAAGAAGGGAAAAATACCAGTTGAGCTAGCGGATAGCGACGATTTAAGTTCGTGGTTAAATCTTTTAAAGCCGCTGAATCTCGGCCGGCAATGATGCCAACGATCGATGGGTATAAAGGCAAGGGTCTTTTTTTCGTTGCATCAAACAAACCTTCTTTAAGAAGTTTTTCCTTTAACTTTTGTAAGGCCAATAATTGATCACCTAATCCAAATAATTCAATTTGCTTGGCATTGATTTGGTAACTACCATCTTTGACATAAACTGAAATTGCCCCGGTGACTAAGACTTCATCCCCATCTTTAGGTAGGTATTTAGGATAGGCCCCGTACAAGAAAAAGACGGCGCTAATTTTTGCTTCTTGGTCTTTAAGAGAAAAATATAAGGCTTTAGGATATTGACGGAAATTACTAACTTCGCCTTTTAAAACGACTTGACGAAACGTTACATCCCCTTCGATATGGGCCTTAATCGCTTGGTTGATTTCTTTAATCGTAAGATACGATCGTGGTTCCATAGCATCATAATACCTTATCAAGGATGGCGTTGATAAAAGCATAATCTTTTTCATCGACAAATTTCTTCGCTAACTTGATGGCATTATCAATCACGACTTTTTTATCAACATCTTTAACATATTGATAATGAGATACTGCTAACAAGAAAATTGCTTGCGTTAGCATATTTAAACGATCAAAGGTCCACTTCACCAAATGCGGATTGATTAAGCTGATAATCGCTGCTTGATGTTTGATGGCCATCAACACGACTTCTTTAATATAAAGATCAATGTTATCGTATGGTTCTTCTAAGAAGTCGACCATTAACTTTTCTAAATCGACGGTCAAATCGATTTTTGCCAATGTCAAAGCATTATAAATAAGGGTCATGGCCACTTCATGTGTTTGATTACGCGTTAAAGGTTTATTCATACGAAAAATATTGTAGCATAGCGAAGTTTTAAATGGTTAAACCTTAGGATAAGTGTTTTAAATTAGCAACTTTTACATCGATACGAAATGGCACCATTTCGGTAAAGGCAGATAACGAAGACGCGATTTCTTCTTGAATGGCAAGACAGAGTGCATTGATGTTGGCATTTTTATTTAAAGACACCGTTACTGCAACGGTTACCAATCCTTTTTTAATATTGACAGAAATGGGTTTGAAAATATTAAATCTTGAAGTCTTAGAAGAAACCTTTGCCCCTCTAACCTTATTGGTTGCATATTCGGCAATTTGATAAAACACTTGATAGGACAAGTTTAAGTCCCCAAGTTTAGAATAGTTATTGATCCGAACGTATTGTGCCATATTCTTATTTTATCACGTTAGTTTTTCCCAAGGATGATGGATGCTATTTTTTTACTTAAAAGTTCTGGAGTGAAACCATAATACGCCATCACCACAGGCCCTGGAGCGGATTGACCATAGGTATCAATACCAAGGTTATGATTTCCGATTCGCCGCCAACCGAAGGTGGATAACGCTTCTAATGTAATCGTCTTGTCGGGATTTGGGATTAATAACTTTTGTTCTGATGAAGATAAAGTTAAGAATTGATTCAACGAAGGCATCGAAACCACACGGACATGAATTTGTTCGTTAAGCAAACGTTTTTGCGTTTCGATTGCCAATGATACTTCTGAACCAGTGGCAACAATGGTCCATGCCTGAGGTTGCGAACTACCAGAAACTTCATAGGCACCCATTTTTGATTTCTCAACAGATGAGCCTGCAAGTAAAGGAACACCTTGTCTAGTTAGAATAATCGCCGTTGGCCTTGAGGTTTCTCCAATCGCCTGTAACCAAGCTGAAAGGGTTTCTTGAGCATCAGCAGGGCGAATGACGTTTAGATTGGGAATGGCTCTTAACATGGCGAGTTGATCAATCGGTTGATGGGTGGGACCATCTTCTCCAAGGGCAACAGAGTCGTGAGAAAAAACGAAGATGGAAGGAATATGACTTAAGGCTGCTAAGCGAATCGCAGGTTTCATATAATCTGCAAACGCTAAGAAGGTGCCAGTATAAACCCGAAGACCTCGGTGTAACATCATGCCATTTTGTATAGAGGCCATCGCAAATTCCCGAATACCAAAGTTGATATTTTTACCTTGAGGATTTTGGGCTGTCATATCGGTTGTATTGGCTAAGGTGGTCATGACAGATTTGGCAACGTCTGCACTGCCGCCAACCAGCATTGGTAAATGGGCAGATAATGCATTTAAAACTTGGAGTGAAGAATTACGCGTGGCATCTTTATAGCCTACTGGAAAAGTAATCAAGGGCGATGGTAGATGCTTGATGAATTGTAAGGAATCGCCTTGGATAAAAGCCTTGGCAATCTCTGGTTTAGTTTGCTCGATGGTATGCCATTGACGCATCCACTTCTTACGTTTATTGCTTCCACGTTTGGCGAAGGAATCACGGAAGTGATCATAGACCTCTTGTGGTACGAAAAAGTCAGGTTGAGACCAACCATAACTTTGCTTCGCGGTTAAACCATCCTCGACTCCTAATGGATTACCATGAACTTTATAGGTGCCTTGGTTTTTTGAACCTTGGCCGATGATGGTTTTCATGATAATAATCGTTGGCTTTGTTTGACTACGTTTGGCTTTACGAAGAGCTTTATCTAGTGCCACTAAATCATTGCCATCTTCAACGGTGATGACTTGCCAACCAGAGGCGATAAAACGCTTTTTAACATCTTCAGAAAATGACATGGCCAATGGACCATCCAATGTCACTTGATTGGCATCATAAATCAAAATTAATTTATTCAGTTGTTGATGACCTGCAAAGGAAATTGCTTCTTGGGAAATACCTTCTTGTAAACATCCATCGCCACTTAAGACATACGTGTAGTGATCGATGAGGCCTTCTTGAGCATACATACTTCTTAAGGTTCGTTCTGCTAAGGCAAAACCGACCGCTTGGCCAATTCCTTGACCTAATGGCCCGGTGGTGGCATCGACTCCTGGTGTTAAGTGGACTTCAGGATGGCCTGGAGTTTTACTTCCCAATTGGCGAAACAACTTTAATTGCTCTATCGGTAAATCATACCCTGTTAAATGCAAAATCCCGTACAAAAGCATACTGGCATGGCCCGCAGATAAGACAAAGCGATCGCGGTTAATCCAATCTGGATTTTTAGGGTCACTGATTAAATGTTTACTAAATAATGTGTAGACAGCTGGCGCGGAACCGATCGGCATACCTGGATGGCCACTCTTGGCAGCATTGGTTGCATCAATCGCCAAAGCCCGTAAGGCATTAATCGACAATTGTTCAATACTCATTTTTTCTCCTTCACTTGAATCGATAGTTCATCAAGTTGTTTGGCTTCAACCGTGTTAGGGGTGCCTTCCAGTAAACCGAC
>JBEDAR010000033.1:0-6772 GCA_041177725.1 Bacillota bacterium
TAATTTTGATCGTCTTAATCAAAGACCAGTCGATGACCCTTACCGACGACCGTCTGGAATTGGTTATCCAGCAATATAAAACCAATTTAAAGCTCAAAAAGGAAATTCAAAACGAATTAACCCTTCTTTTTTATCAAGCGCCTTTTCTTACTGAAGAACTCAAGGAGAAAACACAACAAATCATTAATTTTTCCCTACAAAATCGCGCGATTATCACCATTCCCTGCTTGCAAATTGGTGACAAAAAGATCTACACCTTAAGACCAAAACGATTGTTTCCCAATAAGTTTTATTATGTGCTGATTAAATTGTTATATTATTTAACTGATGCGAACGAAATGTTATGAAAACATCATCATTAACCCCCCAACAAAAAAAACAAAAACAAGAACAACAAAAACAAATGCTGACTTTTTTCTTGTTTAACAGCATTCTTTTGTTGATAGTCATGGGCTTTAGTTTATGGTGGCAAAATAAGTATGATTTAAAAGCCTTTGCCGATGGAATCTGGTTGGTTTTTGCAGTCCAATTAACCATGACTTGGGGATTCTTTGTCTACAACCGTAACATCTTTACCCCTTTACTCCATGGTGGTAAGACTTTTCTACTCTTGTTTGTGGGAAAAAAACCAAAAGATGATTATTACACCGCTTATTCGAAAGTCCAAGAAAATCAAGTGCCAAACTATGTGATTTGGATAGCGTTTATCTTGACCCTATTGGTCATTGTAGCGGGTGTGATACTAACCCTGGAAGCTTATCAAGGAATTATTTAAATGAAGCAAAATAGTCGGTTTAAAAACACCCCCTCATTTACCGAAGGGCTTCGTTATGAATTGGGCGATGGTGTTACGATGAACTTAAAAAAAGCACTTCAACACTATCGGAAAGCTTCGCTTCAAGGTCATTATTTATCACAATTGAAAATCAAGCAAACCCAATTGCGATTCTTTCCGACAATCGTTCTTAGTATTCTCTCCTTGCTTAACCTTGTTTATTTTATGGTGATAGGTTTTATCTGGATTGGTTTCCTTGTATCTTTGATTTTATCGGTTGGAATTTTATGGTTGGATCGAAATTATTATTGGTATCTTCCTGGCTTTGCTGCGAAGTTTTACCGGATTCATTGGTGGTTAGCATTATTGGTTTTTTTACCATTCGGCACCTTAATGCCATACTTTGCCGGTAGTACATACTTTCCAATTCTGGTGTTGTTTGTGATAGCAATCTTTACCCTTGGAGCCGGCCTATTATTATGGATATCAAACAAAAGCATTCAATATGCACTGTTAACACTTTATGGCGGATTACTCTTTATTTTATCTACCTTTTCTTATCTAATCCCTAGTGATGGGGTGGCCTTTTCAACCGTGAAAGTCGATGGTGGTCTAAAAATTACAGGTTATCGCGTTAGTGAACCCAATGTTGTCATCCCCCGCTTCATCAATAACCAACCAGTGGTGGAAATTGGTGATCAAGCCTTTGCTGGTACCAATATTGAATCCGTTTATATTGGGGCAAACATTGAAAGGATGGGTGTGGCGGTATTTGCGAATAACGAATTTCTCACCAATGTTTATCTTGAAGATGGCGTTCCGTTAGGTGCGGCTATGTTTGCGGAAAACCCTGAGTTAAGCGAAATCAGGTTACCAACGGATGTAACAACCATCCCCCCTTATTTTTTATATCGAGCCTATTCCTTGACGGCGTTAAATTATCCCAACAATATTGAAGTGATTGGCCATTTTAGTTTTTACCAAGTCGGTCAATTAGATCCTATTCCCCTCACAGAACCTCTTACAACCATTGGCCATTACGCCTTATCGGGTTTTACAAAGTTTGAAACGATATTATTACCAGACACTGTTGATTTTATTGGCGTTGGCGCATTTTCAAATTTACCCAATTTACATACCTTTCAATTTTCGCCTTCAATCGATGCTATACCCAGTCATTTATTTGAAAATAATAGCAGTTTAACAACGTTTCAAGTTCCTGAAACCATTCGCACCATTGGTGATTTTGCTTTTTATAATGCAACAAATCTTACCACCATACAACTCCATTCAGGAATAGAATCTATTGGTGAAAGTGCCTTTCGGAACAACTTCCAACTCACTGCGATTGATATTCCTGAGCAAATTGAAGTGATTGAAGATTATACATTCTTCAATAATTACGCCTTGAGCAGCGTTCAACTTCCTCGTAATTTACTGGAGATTGGTATTGGTGCATTTCAAAACAACGTTAGCTTACAAGTGGTTGACATACCTGAAGGCTTCGAATCCCTTGGTGCCAATGCCTTCAAAGGCACACCACTGCAATCCATTACCCTACCCAACTCAATCCGTTATCTAGGCTCTGGCGTCTTTGCACAAAATACGGCAATCCAATCATTGATTATTCCTGCATCCATTACCACGATTCCAGACTTCCTATTGGATGGTGCAACGTCGTTAAACCAAATTACCATCCTGGGAGCGATTGAATCCGTTGGTCGATATGCCTTTAGAGGCGCGACTGCTCTTATGAACATTGCATTTCAAGAAGGTTTAACGAACATAGGTGACTATGCTTTTTATGGGGCGAGTTCTCTCAGCTCCATTTCACTACCCAGCACAGTCACATCAATCGGTAGTTACGCGTTTTATGGAAATGATCAATTATCTAATATTGATTTACCTTCTGGGTTGACACGCATTGGCGATGGCGCTTTTGCCAACAATAAATCCTTAACCCATATTTGGCTCAGTAACCAAATCACCAACATTGGTCATTTTGCTTTTTTTGGTTGTGATCAACTGACCATTTCTTACCAAGGAAATGAGCAACCCACTTCCTGGATCGTTTCTTGGAATCCCGATAATCGCCCCATCGAATATGGGGTACAAATTTGATAAAATAACATAGATGAATCAACATTTGTGGTTCAAAAAATACAAACTAAAATTTGAAATTTTTGCTGTGATTTTATCATTGATTTTGATGGTAATCGGCGCGCTTACTTCATCATTGATGATCAGTCCAATTTTTTGGGGTTTAGCGTTCGCAATTGGTGGTTTTGCAAAAGCGGTTGAAGGGGTAACCAAAACCATTCAAGAAAAATCCTTGAATGTAGAGTTCTTAATGATTGCCGCCTCTCTTGCCGCCTTCCTAACCGGAGAATACGCTGAAGGCGCAGTATTAATCTTTATCTTTGCTGTCAGTGGCGTTCTAGAAGAATTTGCTACTGCTCAAACAGAAAAAGCATTAACAAGTCTACTAAAAATTGCACCTAAAACCGCAATTAAAATGGTTAATGGTGTAGAACAACACATTGAAATATCTCGTTTGTTAGTCAAGGACGTGGTGGTGGTTAAACCTGGTCAACAAGTACCTGCAGATGGTGTGATTATTCAAGGTGGTGCTGCTGTGGACCAATCTTCCATCACCGGGGAATTTAATCCAAGTGAAAAATTAGTTGGTGATCAAGTTTTTGCAGGTTCCATCGTCATCAACGCCCCCGTCTTAGTCCAAGTAACAAAAGACCCACAACAATCCGTGGTGCAAAAAATGATTCAATTGATTAAACGCGCCCAGGAAGAAAAGACGCATTCGGAAAAAAGAGTCTCACTTTTTGAAAAGATTTATGTTTATGTGGTTATCGCACTTTCATTATTTGTCATTTTTCTTACACCTTCTTTAGGTTGGCTTACACAAGCTGAAGCTTTTCGTAGAGGCGTTATTGTCTTAGTGGTTGCCTCTCCGTGCGCTTTGGTGGCATCGATTACACCAGCTTTGCTGTCTACACTTTCCCATGCTGCAAAAAAAGGAATTCTCATCAAAAGTGGTCGCTACATAGAGTTACTGAGACAAATTGATGTTGTTGCCTTTGATAAAACAGGAACCCTAACAACGGGAAAACCCAAAGTTGTGGGTTATGCTTTTCAAACAAAAGAAGATGAAGCGAAATTGCTCGCCATCGTTGTCGCTGCCGAAAAGTTTTCTAATCATCCTTTAGCAAGGGCGATATCCTTACATTTTCAATCGTTAAAAACTGCACAGGTGGAGTTAAAAGAAATTCCGGGTCGCGGTTTAGAAGTGAAAAGCAATTCGATTGCAATTCAAGTGGGTAACTTCCCTTTTACCATTCATAAAGTATTAGAAGAAAAGTTTTTAACCTCTAGTCGTGAGGGTAAAACGCTCGTCAATATTATTCAAGACGGAATCTTAAAAGGTTTTATTGCGCTTCAAGATACCATTCGTGAAGATTCTAAAGTAGCGATTGAACAATTAAAGAAGCTTTCGATTGAACCGATGATGTTAACTGGAGATAAAAAAGAAACTGCCTTAGCAATTGCGCAAAAGATGGGGATCCAGACGATTCATGCAGAATGCCTTCCCGAAACCAAGGTAAAAGTTGTTAAAGAATACGCCCTCCAAGGTAAAAAGGTTTTAATGATTGGCGACGGTATCAATGATGCCCCCGCTTTAGCTACAGCGGCAATTGGTGTTTCTATGGGTGATGGAACCGATGTTTCTTTGGAAACTGCCGATATTGTGATGATGAATAATCAATTACAAAACATTCCTTATTTAATCAAACTTTCTCAGTCGACACAAACCATCATTACCGAAAATGTAGTTTTTTCAATTGCAGTCATCGTCGTATTATTGATTTCAAATTTATTTGGTATTGTAATCTTAAGGTATGGCGTGATTGGTCATGAATTATCCACCATTCTTGTGATTCTTAACAGTCTTAGATTGCTATCGAGCAAAAACAAACCAACGAGGATTTGATATGAAAAAAGGACAACTTCACTATCATCAAGCATACGTACAAAAGCGAGATCTTTTTTCGAAACGAGAACAGGATTGGCGCAATGGCGGAATCGTTTATCAGATTTTTGTTGATCGTTTTGTGCCTTCTGCGAACCTTAAATCTAAAACGCACTTATATCAAGCCCCCAGAAGTTTACAATCGTGGCAAACGCTTCCTCAAAGAGGTTTTAAAGACACGAAAACCCGATATTGGACTCATGAACTTGCCTTTTGGGGTGGCGATCTTCAAAGTGCGATGACAAAAATCGATTATTTAATGAAGTTAGGCGTCAATATCGTTTACTTAAATCCCATTTTTGAAGCTTATTCAAATCATAAGTACGACACATATAACTATGAAACGGTTTCGCCAGAATATGGAACCCTTGAAGACCTGAAAAAGCTCATCCATAACCTAAAAGAAAAAGGCATGCGTTTGGTATTAGATGGCGTCTTTAATCACATGGCAATTGAATCCCCGAGATTTGTGGAGGCCAATAAACCTAATAGTCCATATCGAGATTGGTTTGTTTTTGGCAAAGAATATCCAACCGGATTCCGTCTTTGGCATAATGCACCC
This sequence comes from Bacillota bacterium, assembly GCA_041177725.1. Lineage (GTDB taxonomy): Bacteria > Bacillota_I > Bacilli_A > RFN20 > CAG-826 > UBA970. The sequence continues at coordinate 5,383 of JBEDAR010000033.1, forward strand.
AGTTTACCTGAACTCAATTTGCCCAATCCTAAAGTAAGGGAGTATTTGTTCTCAGGTCCAAACTCAATTGTCAAACGCTACATCAAGATGGGCATTGATGGTTGGAGATTAGATACTGCGATTGAACTTGGTTATAACTATTTAACGGAACTCACGGAAGCCGCTCACGAAGCGAATCCACAATCCCTGGTCGTAGGTGAACTCAACAATTATCCCCAAGGTTGGTCGCCAGCGATGGATGGCACGATGTTACTGCCATTGAGAGATCTCATTATTCAAACGATTAGAGGCCAGATTCAACCAAGTGTTTTTGCTGCAAACGTGCAACACATGATCACAGAAACTGGTATTGAAACCATTTTGAAATCATGGATTTTATTAGAAAACCACGACCTAGGAAGAATTGCTACCGATCTCAAGGATTGGCCACAATATCAACTTGCAAAAACCCTGCAATTCACGTTACCCGGAACCATCAACCTTTATATGGGTGAGGAAATTGGAACCCTTGGGGGAGATGATCCTCTCAATCGGGCAACCATGAATTGGCAAGTGGTCGAAAAAGGTAACGAATACTTAACCCTTCATCAACATCTTATTCGCATCAGACAACAAGAAAGAGCCCTAAGAATTGGTGATATTAAATTCCTTCATAGTACAAACTTAATCACGTACATAAGAACAACAGATCAAGTGGAAGAAACCGTTGTGGTAGTTGTGAACCCCCATGATAAACCAATCAAAGAAACCATCCTTGTCACGGATCCAATGTTAAAAAGTCATAATCACTTTATCGATTTACTCAGTGGCAAAGAAATATTAACCTCGTATGGGGTCCTCTTACCTATCGAGATTCCTGCGAAAACCAGTTGGATTTTAAAACCAAATCTAAAACCCATCAACGGATATACACCGTATAAAAACATTAATGGTTCGTTTTAATTAACGGCCTGAACGCTTGTTTCTAATGTTGCTAACCAACCTGGAATTTTGGCAAAACTTAATTGTAATTGTCTAGCTTTTTCTTCTGTTTTAAACAAGGCTATCGCTTGAGGGTTGTTTTCATCTATTTGACCAGCATTAATTGCTGTATTGAGCGCGGTTGTGACTTTCGCATCAATACCTTTGGCTTCATTGATAATCGCTTTAGCAAAGGCATCTGCTGGTGTCCAAAAATAAGATGAAACGGCTTTTGCTTGTGGTAAACCAAACTCACCTTGAGCGGTAAGCGCTTGAATCGGTCCAATTTGTTGAATCTCAGGATCATCAATCGATGCCAAGTTCGAAGGTGCTATTTTTAATTCTTTTGCTTTGATTGTTTGGTTTTCTTCCGAGGTTAACCAATTGGCAAAGGCGTGGGCTTGTGCGGGTTGATTTGAGAATGGATTCA
>JBEDAR010000034.1:0-14177 GCA_041177725.1 Bacillota bacterium
AAATAAATCAGTAAATTTCCTACGGTTAAAACTCCATATTGTAAAAACGTTTGCCAAAAAAACGGAAAAAACTTTTGATGTTGAATGGTAAATGCAATCCTTAAAGGATAGGTGTAAACGAGTGGCATTCCAATGACTAAGATATGTTTCCAAGTTGGTTGCCTAGAGACCCATTGAATTGCTTTTCTTGTTGGCGTAAATTTTTCAACCACTTTATTCGTTTTTCGATGTAACCAATGGATCAAGATGTAAAAAAAACTAAATCCAACGGTGTAAGCAAGCCAAAGCAAGGCACTGGCAAGCCAAACGTTATTAAGAAAAATAGTGAGGATGGTTAAAAGTAAAATTGCTGCAGGACCCTCTAATGTAGGATGGAGCAGTGCCAGTACAAAAACCATGAAAACGCCTACAGGACCTAATGAAAGAATCCAAACTTCAAATGTTAACCATAGGTTTTCTAGCATAGGGATATTGTACATTCTTTAAGATTGGGTTAAATAGAAATACTCAAGCAAGGAATTTGAGAAACAATGATAAAATAACCAATAGAGGTTAATTATGGAAAAATCAATGAAAAAAAGTCCTGCCAAATTTACCAAAAAAGAATGGGCCTATATTTTTTACGATTGGGCTGAGTCAGCATTTACCGTTGTCTTTGCTACCTTTATCTTTCCTGGCCTTTATGCTTATTTGTCTACGGAAGGTGGTGGTGGTTTAACCAATGATCAATCATCCATCCTATATCAAGTTATCATTTCCACCATTTCCATTATTATTGCCATTAGTTCGCCGATACTGGGAACGTTATCTGATTATCGTGGCACAAAAAATCGTTTCTTCAAATTATTTTTCTATGTTGGGATATTTAGTAGTGTTCTGATTCCGCTTTATCCTTATTTTCCTTGGTGGCTTGTTTTAATTCCCTTTGCAATTGCTTATCTTGCTTACAATGCGACCAATGTTTTTTATGATTCATTTATTGTTGATGTCACCTCGGATGAACGTATGGATAATGTATCGACCACAGCGTATGCATTCGGTTACTTAGGGGGATCAACGATTCCTTTGATTATCGGCATTGCTGCGATTATGTTATTGCCTGATCCTATTGATTTACAATTAACCTTCTTAGTCACGACATTATGGTGGTTTGTCTTTTCCTTACCTTTCTTAAAACATGTCAAACAAGTACACGGCATTGAACCTGAAAAGCATCCTGTTAAACAATCCTTTGCTCGATTATTTTCTACGTTTAAAGAAGTTAAAAAATATCGTAAAGTATTTTTATTTTTAATTGCCTTCTTTTTATATATTGATGGGGTTCATACCATCATTTCCCAAGCGGTGCCTTTCGCTGTCAATGCCATTCCAGAAGTGACTGGTGAAAATGTAAATGATGTTTTGTTGCCTATCTTTTTAATGATTCAAGTCGCGGCTTTCGGTTTTGCTTTATTATTTGCCCAACTTGCCAAACGCTTTAAGACCGAACATTTGTTAATGGTAACGATTGGCGTTTATGCTTTCATCAGTTTATTCGGTTTCTTTATTAATGATGTGATGATGTTTACGATATTAGGATTACTCGTCGCAACCTCACAAGGAGCAATTCAGTCTCTATCAAGATCTTATTTTGGCAAAATAATTCCCAAAGAAAAAGCAAATGAGTTTTTTGGTTTATACACGGTCTTTTCACGTGTGGCAGCGTTTATGGGACCGGCGATTATTGCGCTGGTGAGTTCACTCGTATTAATCATCAATAATACAACGGAAATTGTGGATCCTAATTTCCCTGGGGCAATGCGATATGGCATTCTTGCTTTGATTGTGTTGTTCTTTGTTGGAGGTTTCTTATTTAATCGCGCCCGCAAAATTCCGATTACCTATTTAGATTCGTAATCGTTATGCCTTCCATTTTAACCCACCAATATTTTGCAAACCAAATCATTGAAGATGTCAAAAAAGCTTTTCCATTTTTAACGTCTCAACAGACTTTATTATGGCTCGGTTCTCAAGGTCCAGATCCATTCTTCTTTTTTGGTCATGCGATTTTCAAAAAACGATTATCAACGACGACGATTAACCAATTTGGTTCAACCTTACATAATCAAAATCCAGTGGATTCAATTTGGCCTTTAATCGAACATGGTTGGTTCAGTCCAAAAGCAGATGAAGTCACCAAGGCATATGTCATTGGCGCTTTAACCCACTATGCTTTAGATCGGACCTGCCATCCATATGTTTTTTATCGTACCGGATTTGATGAAAATGGTTCATTAACAGGCCATTACAGCGCTGACCATGCTAGGTTAGAAGTAGAAATGGATGTTGCGATTGTGGATAAATTTAAACTCGATCAAGCTATTTATCAACCGAAGCGAACCTTGGATGTTTCGAAGGTAAGTTTACAATCAATTAGTCAACTTTATATGCTCGCCTTTCCTAAACATGTACAACACGATACGTATCAATTTGCCGTAGAAGATATGCAATCAACCTATCGATTCTTATATCATGGTTCAATCTTGAATCGGTTGCTTGTGGTTTTGGTATCGGGTCGTCGTTCACTACCGATGAGTTTAATTCATCCGCATCATTTATCGTCATCGATCAAAGATCGTGCCCTCAATGTGTCACGAAAATTATGGAAAGATCCGGTCAGTGGCAAAACATCTCAAGCAACCATCATGCAATTAATCGACGATGCAAAAGCATACTTACTTCCAATTCTCAAATTGCTTGCTCAAGGTAAATTTACAAAAACCATGCTAAAAGATTGGACGAATGCTGTCGATTATGATGGTAAAACTTTTGGGAAAACCATGAAGTATTTTTCTTCTTACTATTCTGCTTATCAAGGTAAACCAAATCACGATCATATTCGCATTCAATCCTCCAAGAAAAGCGTATAATATTTTTTTGTGAAACCAACTTGGAACCATTTTTCCTTCCGTTATCTTAGCTTGTATTTTATTGGCATTTTAGCGTTAGGATTAGGCGTATCTTTATTCTCGCGTGCGAATTTAGGCGTTGCGCCTTGGGACACTGCTGTGATCAATTTAAAGAGTTTATTAAATTCCGCAAACATCAGCATTACGCTTGGGCAAAGTTCGTTAATTCATACAACATTTTTATTAGTCCTGGTATTGTTTATTGGTAAACGGTGGCAAGCCCTTATGGCTATTTTCCCCATGATTCTTATTTCATTCTCGATTGATTTTTGGGATGTAGTGATTTTGCCGGTAATATTTCCTTCGCCAACTCCTTTATGGCTCAATATCATTTTTTTCTTAATTGCATTAGTCATCATGACTTGGGGATTAGCCACGATTATTATTAGTGGATTTCCACCCAATGTTTATGATGATCTCCAACTTACCTTGATTCGGGTTTTTAAAATTAAATCCTTTACCCTTGCAAGATGGATCATTGAATTTTCCGGTTTAGCACTAGGTCTGATTTATGCTTTATTTGAAGGAAATGGTCTTGGTAGTATCACGATTTTATCCTTTTTCCTTGCCCTAGCTTTTGGTAGTTTTATTACCTTCTTTGTGAATGTTTACAAACGTTTAGAAATCATCAATCGGTCATTATGAAACAAAGGTTATTGGCCTCTAAGCACCTTCTTTTTATTTATATAGTTGGTGTCATCACGGCTTCGCTAGGGGTTTTTTTAATGAAATCCAGTACTTTAGGTTTGGGGCCTTGGGGAGTCGCCGCTTATGAACTTAATGCATTATTAAATCCGATTCTTGGCTTTTTTACTTTTGGTACCGCCTCAACCTTGCACACCTATACCATGATCTTGATTATTCTTATGATTAATAAAAATCTGAAATCAGCATTCGTGTTTGTCTCTGTTTTTTTAATCAACGGCATGGTGGACTTTTATGATTTTATCGTCTTTCCTCAATGGGTTGTTGTTGATTTAAATGCAGCAATCATTAGTCATGGTTTAGGATTTATCGTTTATTGTTTTGGTTCTGCTTTTTTAATTTTGTCGACGTTTCCGGGCATGGTGATTGAAGAATTTACCTTTTCGTTAATGAAAGTCTTCAAGATTAAAACTTATCCAGTCATGCGGACAATGGTTGCCTATTTTGGTTTTGTTCTTGCCTTAATTTATGGTTTACTTTCGGGTACGAATGCGAGCTCCATCACCTGGTTATCCTTTATTCTGGGTGTGGCTTTTGGTCCGGTTATTCAAGCGATTGTGAAAACCATTCGCCAATCTAAGTTTGGTGATAAACTCAAACCAAGCAAAACTTAAGCGATTTGATATTCAGGAAAAACGAGGGATTGCAAAATTGAATCAGTGGTGATGTCATAACTGATCATTTGTTGGTTTGATAATGTATGAATTACTTGATTGATCATCACCCCTCGATCGACCTGAACATAACCTAATTCGCTTGTTGGATGTTCAACTTTTTCAATAAGCGTAATCGGTTCGGCTTGTGCGAAGTCAATTTTAAAGATGAAGTAGTAACTGTGATAAGTAAAGGTGTATTGATAGTAGACATCCGTTCTAACTTCACCATCTTCACCTTCATCGGTGGTGACATCTTCAACAAGGTGATAACTATAAGCGTTGACTGCAAAAGCAAAGATGCCATCTTCAACTGAAACTGTAATCGCGCGATGGTCCCAAAGGGCTTCAGCCCAACTCCAACCCCAAACTTCGCCTTCATTTTCTGCCATATCGTCAAGCAAATATTGAGAGAAATTCAAAGTTTGAATGACATCACTTTCACCTTCCAAGGTGGAATATGCCGATAATTTCATCCCCGTTAATTGTCCCTCTTGGTTAGCATCATAACCTAAACCAATCAATTGATTGTCTCCCCATGGATGTTGATAGGTGTCAAATCCTGGTAAAACAATTTCTTCGCGAATAACAGGGTTTAACGGATCACTTAAATCCACAATATAGAGTGGATCGGTTCTTAAGAAGGTAACAACGTAAGCTAACGGTCCTTGGAATCGAACAGACATGATCGATTCGCCAGGTTTTCCTAAACCTTCCTCAATCAAAGCCACCATTCCAAACGTGCCATCTTCTAAATCACTTAAAACATAGAGACGATTGGTAATCGTACGATTTTCCCATGACCACCACCATTCGCCAGCGCGCCAATCCCAAACGGTGTCCGTGGTTGCAATTCTAAAATAACCTTCAAATTCATCGAGCGCAAATTGGTTGATTGCCACACCACGAATGGTACCAACGGCCACTAAGGTGAGATCGCCGGTTTCAATACCAAGATTAAATTTTAAAATGGTTGTGGTTTGATAACTTTCAGGTTCTTCCCAAACATAATTCGATTGGGCTAAGTAGAGGTGTTCAAAATTAACATATAACTTTTTGTAATCAGGTGTGGTGCCTAAATAACCCGAAGTACGATAAGTTAATGCGGTTGGTTCAGCAACAAGGGGAATGCCAGTTAATGTTGTCATCGCATAGAGATTATCTTCATTGATATAGGTCATTGAGGTATATGGCATGTAAGCTTTTTCACCGTCATTTTCAATATAAGATGGTCTTAACTCTTGACCTTGTTGATAGGAATAAAAGTAATAGTGTCCTACTAAGAATAAGGTTTCTTGAACAATCGTTTCTCCGTCCATTAATGGCACAATTCGATGATCAATAAAAGCAGCATCTGTTTGCAAACTATAAACAATTTCTAAGGTGGTTCGATCAATCATCATCACCGAGCCAGTCGGTTGCCACCATACAAAATCCGCACAGAAATAAACATCACCATTTTCATCTTCTGTTGCACAACTCGACTGAGTAAGGTTATAACGATAACCAATAATGATTAAATAATCATCCGTTAGGTACATGCTATCGGTGTAAACAGTTTCATCTTCGGTATTTAATTCAATCGTGGTCACATAAGTGACTAAGTTTTGATTGTCGACAGACATGACGCGGACTTTGCTATCCCAACGACTTGCATAATAAATAAACTCACCATCTGTCTTGACCACATCACCTTCTTTGACGCCGGCGACCTGACTATTGGTGTCAACGAATGAATTATCTTTATTGGTTTGTTCTGAGTTTGCAGTTGAATCTTCAGCCACACCTGGCGTTAATACACCGGTAAATTCGCCCCTAGATTCATTCGCAGATTGAAGCAGATTCCTTAAATGACTTTCATCGCGAACTTGATTCACACCGACGGGTTGAAGTGGAATGGGATCATTTGTTTTTGGCGTTAAGGTTCCCACCAAAAGTAAACTTGAGGAAACCACTAATCCTACGAATGGTGTAATCCTAATCTTTACCTTTTTCAAAGTGTTACGGTTTACCATCAAGTAAGCCAATGCAATGAGAAAACCCAAAAAACCTACAAAAATCATTAAATTTAGAATATTATTCATGTTTCATTCCGTCCTATCTACATTATAGACAAGTCAAAAGGCGTTTTCTTTCTCGAATTCGATGCGCGGTTAAGTTAAAATAGAAATAATGATAAAAATTCGTTAATGTTAACTAATTTTCATAGAAAGAAATAAATCCATATGATTTACACCATTACCCTCAATCCAAGCTTAGACTACTATTTAGATTTACCTAAATTAAAACTAGGCACATTGAATCGATCCACTGATGCAAGAGTGGTATCTGCCGGTAAAGGTATTAATGTCTCGGTGATGCTGAATACACTCGGTGTAAAGTCTACGATATTAGGATTCTTTGGTGGGTTTACTGGTGATTACATGTTAGGCCAACTTGGTCGTTATTTGAATATACATCTTCGACCAACCATGATCAAAGGTACATCGCGAATCAATGTTAAATTAATTCATGATCAAGAAACAGAACTCAACGCGGCAGGTCCTGAAATAAATGGTTCTGAGCTTAATAATCTTTTAAATCAATTAAACACGATTACACCAAAAGATATTGTGGTTATTTCTGGCTCTTCCACTGCCAATGATAAAACCGGTTTAATTGAACAAATTGTCAAATACATCATTCAACGCAAGATTGATTTTGTCTTAGATGTGTCGGGTCAAGAATTAAAAAAATTAATCAAATATAAGCCACTAATTATTAAACCTAATTTATCTGAGTTCCAATTTTTAGCAGATACCGAAGCAACGGATGTTAAAAAACTTTTTCCCCAAGCAAAAAAAGTCGCAGAAATTACTCAAAATAGAGTGTTATTATCTTTGGGTGAAAATGGGGCAATCTTTGTTGATAAAACCAAAGCCTACCATGTTGAAGCCCCACAAGTAAAAGTGAAACATACCGTTGGTGCAGGTGATGCGCTCCTTGCCGGTTACATGTCAAAATTTGAAAAGACCTCTGATCACAAAGTTTCTTTAGCTTTTGCAATGGCATTGGCGGTTAAAAAAGTTGAGGGTGGCGATATTACCAATCTCGCTGAATTAGAAAATTTAGCGGCGACGATTAAAATTAAATCCCTTTAATCATGAAGTTAAATTACCAACGCACCATTTTAATTGGTTTAGCATTCCTATCAATCCAATTGTTTTGGGGATTTTATGAAGCAGTTATTTCTAAAATGCTTGTTGATTCATTTGGTTTGAATCCATTTTGGTCTAATTTTGTCATGACCTTTGATAATTTATTAGGTTTATTTTTATTACCTTTTTTTGGCACGTTATCCGACCGATCAACTTCTAAGTTGGGTAAACGAACACCATTTATTTCTTTAGGCATTATCATTGCCGCAATCTTTATTGTTGGTGTTGCCTTGGTGGACTTTTATCAACAATCTGCAGTTGTTGATGCTGGTATTTTAGGGATTACGCAAACCAATGAAACCTATAGTTTTACGACTCAAGCAAGTTTAAAAGATTTAATTGTTGACATTGCCACAACAAACAATCGAACTTATACCATTATTGGTGATGTAGTTTATTTCTCGAGTAAGTTAGATGCTTCATTTGTTCGTTACACTTTAATTTTTTCCCAAATTACTTCAATCTCACCCATTTATTTAATTTTATACATCGTTACTTTATTTATCGTTTTGATTGCAATGTCATATTATCGAACTCCAGCGGTTTCTCTGATGCCAGATATCACGCCGAAACCCTTTCGCAGTGTCGCCAATGCCATTATTAATTTAATGGGCGTGCTTGGTTATATCGTTGCCACTTTGATTATTAATGCAGCAACGACAGAATTCACACCTTACATTCGTTCCTTTATCATGCTTTCTTTAACAATGGTTGCGATTCTATTGTTGTTCCGATTGATTGTAAAAGAAGTAGCCTGGGTCAAAGACATGCATCGCATCTCGATTAAACAGGGTTATGAAACGGAAGCAGAAGAACAAGCAAGAAAAGATAATGTTGTCACTCCACTGAAAAAAGAATATCAGTTAAGTTTTTGGTTAATCATGGTCTCTGTCTTTTTGTGGTTCTTCAGTTTCAATGCAGTCACGACCAAGTTTACCGATTATGCCAGTAACGTTTTAGAAATTACCAATTATGTTTTACCTGTGACAGTTGCGAATATCGCTGCTTTAATAGGTTTTTTACCGCTTGCTGCGTTGGCGAATAAAATTGGAAGAAAAAACACAGTTTTACTAGGCATACTTATGTTAGCATTGGGTACGTTAGTTGGATCATTCTTAACCGTTGAAAGTTCCTGGATTGTCTATATCATTATGCCGATTGCCGGTTTAGGATTTGCCGCGATTAATGTTAATTCATATCCGATGATTGTGGAAATGTCTTCTGGAAGTAATATTGGAAAATATACAGGATATTACTACACGGCATCGATGGCCGCCCAAATCTTCACACCATTATTATCTGGTGCGCTGATGACAGCCTTTGGTTTAAGATTGTTATTTCCTTATGCAACCTTCTTTGCCTTATTAAGTTTTATTACGATGTTTTTTGTCCGTCATGGCGAAGCAAGTAAACTTAAACCTGAGTGATATAATAAATTCGAATCGAGGAGACTCCTATGATCATTGGTGTCCCAAAAGAAATTAAAAAATTAGAATATCGTGTTGGTTTAACCCCCGCCTCTGCAAAGGCGTATATCCTAGCAGGTCATCAAGTCCTGATTCAACAAGACGCTGGCATCGGTTCGGGTTTTTCAAATGAAGAATATATCAAGGTTGACTGTAAGATTTTACCAACCATTCAAGACATTTATGCAAAAGCAGAGATGATTATCAAAGTAAAAGAGCCGCTTGAGGAAGAATTTAATTTATTAAGACCGAATCAAATTCTTTATACGTTTTTACATTTAGCAGCAGCAAAACCTTTAACCGATGCTTTATTGAAAAATAAAGTTACTGCCATCGCTTATGAAACCATTAAAGATGGTAATGGGCGTTTACCCGTTTTAAGACCGATGTCAGAAGTTGCCGGTCGATTAGCCGTTCAAGAAGGAGCAAAGTTTCTAGAAAAAGCTTTTGGTGGACGTGGGGTTTTATTAGGTGGCATTCCCGGAGTTGAACCAGGACATGTGGTCGTTTTAGGTGCAAATGGTTATGCCGGATTTAACGCTACGCAAATTGCGTTAGGCATGCAAGCAAACGTGACGGCAATTGATGTGAAATTTAATCAAGTAGAAACCTTATTACCTTTTGCCAGTGGCCGGCTTAAGCTCTTACCTTCGAATGAAACGAATATTCTCAACAGTATTCAACATGCTGATTTGGTTATTTCAACGGTGCTAATCCCTGGTGATGCGGCGCCAAAATTAATTAAAAAATCATACTTAAAGATGATGCCAAAAGGATCAGTGATTGTCGATGTTGCGATTGACCAAGGTGGCAGTGCGGAAACCAGTAAAGTGACCTACCATGATCAACCGATTTATGAAGTCGATGGCGTGATTCACTATTGCGTCGCTAATATGCCTGGTGCAGTGCCTCGCACCTCAACGATTGGTCTCAATCAAGCAACACTACCTTTTGGTTTAGCGATTGCCAATCTCGGATTTAAAGAAGCGATGAAAAAAGATGTTGGTCTTGCAAGTGGCCTCAACACTTATCAAGGAAGGATTACGTTCCCCGCCTTGGCACAATTATTTAAGTTACCTTTGTTAAATGTTAACGAAGTAATTTCATCACGTTAATCATCGATAAAGCTGCAATCGCACATTCATAACCTTTATTGGTTTTATCAGCTTTTGCTCTTGCTTCTGCTTGCGCTTCGTTATCAGTGGTTAGCACTCCGAAAATCACTGGTTTCATTAATTGCAAACCCACATTCATGATCCCTCTAGCGGTTTCTGAACACACATAATCATAATGACTGGTCTCGCCACGAATGACGGCCCCTAAACAAATCACGGCGGCTGTTTGCATTTGTTGGCCTGCTGCTAAAGCAGCGATGGGTAATTCAAACGCTCCAGGAACTTTCGTAACCACAATATGTTGTTTGGGAAATTTTTGATCGGTCAATGCCCGCATAGCACCCTGTAAAAGTTGTTCGGGGATCGGGTTATTAAATTCAGAGACGATAATGTGAATTTTTTTCATGGTGAATCCTCCTTAAGGTTTCAACAATTGACTAATGTCTAAAATTGGCATCTTTAGTTTGCTCGCTAACACAAATAAATCTTCACGACGAGCCATCTTACCATCAGCAAGGATGATCTCACAGATGACGGCAACGGGTTGCAGTTTGGCTAATTGCATTAACGCTAACGACGCTTCGGTATGTCCAGGTCGAGCTTTGACTCCACCCGCTTTACCAATGAGTGGAAAGATATGACCCGGACGAACAAAGTCATCAGGTTTCGCTTTTGGATTGGCTAATTGATTTAAGGTGTCTGCCCGTTCTTTTGCACTGATGCCTGTGGTATTTGATTTGGCATCCACTGAAATAGTAAAGGCGGTGCGGAAACTTTCCGTATTCGATTTGACCATCAATGGTAAATCTAGTTGTTTAGCAAACGCTTCACTGATCGGTGCACAAACCAAACCCTTACCCAACGTGATCATGGTGTTTATCGTTTTTTCAGTGGCAAATTCCGCTGCCATGACAAAATCACCTTCATTTTCACGATGTATATCGTCAACAAGAATGATGAGTTGACCTTTTTGAAGAGCCTGAATGGCTGCAATGATGGATGAAAATATGGGTTTCATTTTTGCATTAATTTCTCAACATACTTCGCTAGCATGTCGACTTCAATATTGACGGGATCGCCAATTTTCTTGGTTAATAAAGTCGTGTGTAATTTAGTGTGAGGAATAATCCATAATGCAAACGTCGTTTTGGTAACATTCGTTAATGTTAATGAGATGCCATCCACTGCTACACTACCTTTTTGAATCATATATTTCGTTAGATTTTCTGGAACCTCAATCGTGACAATCGTGGCAATACCTTCTTGTTTAAGATTGACTATTTTACCAACGCTATCAACATGTCCAGAGACTTGGTGACCGCCATTCCGTTGATTGGTTGCTAAGGCGCGTTCGAGGTTGATACCACTTCCGATTTTCCATAATCTTAAAGCGGTGACTTGAATGGTTTCCTTCATCACTTCCACATCAAAGGTTCTGAGCGATTTGTGGACAACCGTTAAGCAAATACCATCGTGGGCAATGGAGTCTCCAAGTTTCGTTCCTTTTAAAACCTTTTTTGCATGAATGGTGTAACGAAATCCATCCGCAAGAGGCTTAATGTTTTTAATGGTGCCAATTTCTTCAATGATGCCTGAAAACATTTTATTTGAACCTTTCAAAGTATGCTTGATTGAGGATTCGGTTGTCAGCATCCATGATGCCAGTCACAACCTGAATTCCTGCTTTTTTTAATAATTCAACACCATCGCCATTTTCAATCGGATTGGGATCAAGTGATGCAATCACAACTTTCTTTACTTTTTTTCGAATTAAAAATTGTGCACAAGAAGGAAAGAAATCATCATGAGCACAGGGTTCTAGCGTTACATAGACAATTGAACCTTCAACATTAAAATCTTGGTCCTTAAAAGCAGCAAATTCTGCATGTAGGCCAAAAAGCTTTTCATGAAATCCTTTGGTAATCACTTGACGATTTTTGGTAAACACCACTCCAACCAATGGGTCATGTCCCACCATACCTTTCGCTTCAGCCGCTAGGGTTAAGGCTTGTCTCATAAAATCAATGTCTGTTTTAATTTTCAAATAAAAACCCTGACCTTTAAGTAAGTTCAGGGTACATATGAAAAATGACATCTTCTTTCATCCAGACTTTACTGTCGCCACTTGAATTACACAAGTTCCTGCATTGCTGCTCGCGGGGTTGACCGCCGATTGGGAGTTACACCCTACCCTGAAGATACATCAAGATTATAAAAGATATAAATGATAAATGGAACGAATGTGCTAATTATTCCTTAACTTTGGTATTTTAATGGCTTTTAAGGTAAAATTAAATAAGTGAAAAGGGGGGGATTTTTAGATTAACCCCACCTACCCGAATCGTTTACTTTTTTTTAAAAGGAGTGCATATGGATTACGCAGCATTATTAAAGCAATACATGGATTTAGAGAGTGCCCGTCAAGATGAAGGTCTTGAATTAATTGCCTCGGAAAACTATACCTCCTCTAAAGTCATGGCGATTCAAGGATCAATTCTGACCAATAAGTATGCTGAAGGATTTCCAGGTAAGCGCTACTACGGTGGATGTGTCCATGTTGATAAAATTGAACAACTCGCGATTGATTTAGCGTGCCAACTCTACGCGTGTAAATTTGCAAACGTCCAACCGCATTCAGGTTCCAGTGCTAACTTTATTGTCTATAGTGCTCTATTAAAACCTGGCGATAAAATTATGTCTTTGGGTTTAAACGAAGGTGGTCATCTTACCCATGGTAGTAGTGTCAACTTCTCAGGTAAACTTTATCAATTTATTCATTATGGTTTGAAAGTAGACGGCAGAATTGATTATGCGAGTATGCAAGCACTCGCAAGAAAAGAAAAACCTAAGTTGATTATTGCTGGATTTTCCTCTTATCCTTATATCACCGATTATGAAAAATTCTCGAGTGTAGCAAAAGAAATCGGTGCAATTTTTATGGTGGATATGGCTCATATTTCAGGCTTAGTGGCTGCAGGTGTGCATCCTTCACCGTTCCCTTATGCAGATGTGGTGACATCCACCACGCATAAAACCATTCGCGGTCCTCGTGGGGGGATGATTTTAGCGAATAACGAAGAACTAATGAAGAAGATTAATTCTGCAACTTTTCCAGGTGCTCAAGGTGGGCCGTTGGTGCATGTCATTGGAGGTAAGGCCCAAGCGTTTGCGGAAGCCTTAGAACCAAGCTTTAAACTGTACGCCAAACAAATTTTAAAAAATACGAAAGCCTGTGCTGATGAATTTGCAAAACTTGGTGCAAAGGTCTCAGGAACGGAAACCCATTTATTCTTAGTCGACACCAAAGCAAGTTTTGGATTAACGGGATTCGATTGTCAAGTGAAGTTAGACGATATCGGTGTAACGTTGAATAAAAATATGTTGCCCAATGATCAAGAAAAACCGCAAGTGACATCAGGGGTTCGTATTGGCTTTGCTGCGTTAACCACGCGTGGGGCGACTGAAGATATCGCCAGAGATATTGCCAGACTGATTTATCGATATCTCAAAGGTGAAATTCAAAAAGACCTTGCAGTATCGATTGTTAAACGGACAGTCAGTTTATTAAAACCTATTCGTAACATTTAAAAGATATGGAAAAATTACCTCGGTGGTTCAAAGTTAGCCTTTATCTCACCGCGGATTTTTTGGCAATTTTTAGTATTGGATTATTTGTTTTATTTTCTCGTGACCTTACACTTGATTTTCAAGAAGTATTTTTATGGTCATTGGTGATTTATACATTCGCCCTTATTTTCTTACTTTTCGTTTTTGGTGTTTATTCCATGATTACGCTTCATTTTGGCTTAATTGATTCCGTCAAGATTGGTGTCATCACCATCGCTTTTAATTTGTTGATGTATCTTTTTATTATTTCGATCAGGATTGATTATTCACCAATTGAATTGGCATTTGCATTTGTTAGTGAACCTGCAATTTTAATTGGCTTACGTGTGGCTCGAAGAGTCTTGGCGATTGTCTTAGGTTATCAATCCTCCAACCGAAAAAATTTAAAACGAACCCTAGTAATTGGTGCCGGAGCTGCTGGCAAAATTGTGATTGATGAATTAAGAACCAACCGATCATTAGAGGC
>JBEDAR010000035.1:0-5501 GCA_041177725.1 Bacillota bacterium
TCTATTCAATTAAAAATAAAACAAGATTATCAATTTAATCAAAAACTTAAAATCCAAAGAACTGCACAATTCATTCGCAATGTGGTTCTTTATACTTTTTTGACCGTGATGGCATTCATTATCATCGTTCCTTTTTATTGGATGTTAAATGTTTCATTTCAAAGTAGTAATGAAGTGCTGAACTCATTAAATGTCAGTTTTTTTCCAAAAGTTTTTTCTCCCCAAAACTATATGAATGTGTTCCTCTATAGTTCTGCCGCCCAAGGGAATATCGATTTTAGTAGGTATTTATTCAACACCATCTTGGTTGCTTTTTTTACCACCTTGGGTGGGACGTTATTTTCCATTCTGGTTGCCTTTGCCTTAGCAAGGTTAAATTTTAAAGGGCGGGATTTAATCTTTACGATTCTACTGGCGACGATGATGATTCCCGGTGAAATGTTAGTGATTTCTAACTTCGTTACGGTTTCTAGATTAGGTTGGGTGAACGCCAATAACGCTGGATCTTACTTAGCGGTAATCATTCCGTTTTTGGTTTCCATTTTCCACATTTATTTATTAAGACAAACATTTAAACAAATTCCAAACGAGCTCTATTACGCAGCTAAAGTGGATGGATGCACTGACTTCAAATATTTATGGAAAGTCATGGTACCGATGGCCAAGTCATCCATCGTCACGATTGTGATTTTGAGAATCATGGGTACATGGAACGCATATATCTGGCAAGACATTGTGGCTAACGAGAAATTTAAATTAGTGACCACTTGGTTAAGAAGTTCGTTTGTTGATTTGGCTGATACTGGATCTGGTCGAGTATTAACCAACTATCAAATGGCGGCAACGGTCATTGTCACCGTGCCACTTTTACTATTATTTATCTTCTTTAGAAAATACATCATGAGTGGGGTTTCTCGAAGTGGTGTCAAAGGTTAACCATTTCTTAACAAAAACCTCTCTTTACAATTGGTCATCATGTTATAATTTTTGAGGAGGAAATTGAATGTTAGTTAAGTCATTTCAATTTAAAGCACTTGCGTTTGTTTCTTTAACTCTTTTACTTGCCGCTTGTGAAACTAGACCTAGTAGTGAAACCACTACCTCTTTAGATCAATCAACGAGTGAAACCTCCGGTGATTCAACTTCAGTCGCTTCGAGTAGTGCCAGCATTGACCCTACTGCTCCTAAAATTGTTAATTGGTATAATCTACCGCAAGATACAGTTCTGGATACCACAACAGAAGTCACTATTAATTTTTGGCATCGCATGGGTGCTAGCAGTCAAGCAATTGTACAAAAATGGATAACCGAGTTCAAACTTCTATACCCCCATATCACCGTTGTGGAAGAAAGAGTTGCTAATGATTACACCGCCGTTGCGGACAAAGTGGCATTATCGATTACTGCAGGTACAGAACCCGATATTGTTGAAGGCTACCCAGACTCTGTCGCTCGGTATGCACAAGCCAAAGCACCACTCGCACTCAATAACTTTATCAACCATCCCGAATATGGCTTAACCCAAGAACAACAAGATGACTTTTTGCCTGGTCTTTGGGCGGAAGGTCGTAGTTATGACAATGCCGGTACCATTCTTTCCTTACCCTTCACCAAATCAACCGAAGGTCTATTTTATAACGCCCCTTATTTTGCTCAACATGGGTATGACGTGCCTAGAACTTGGGATGAATTATTTGCCATCGCCGAAGACATCAAAACTAGAGAACCTAATGCCATTCCTTTTGGTTATGATTCTGAAGATAATTTATTCATTACTGCTGCAAAGCAATGGGATGCTCCATACACGGGTTATAATGCGACAACCGGACGTGGTGAAGTTTTATTCAACAATAATGAAGCCAAAGATATGGTGAAATATTTCAAAGATAAAGTCGATCGTGGATTGATGATCACTCGATCTTTAAATGCAGATGCATACACTTCCGATATTTTTAAAACCAACCAACGTCTCTATATGTATGTGGGTTCTACAGGTGGTACCCGTTATGCTTATATTGGAGCAAGTGCTGCTGTTTTTGATGCTGGTTATCGAGTTGGGGTTGCACCGTTACCTTCGCAAACCCTTGAACGTCCAGCACAAATTCAACAAGGACCCAACATTACCTTATTACGAAAAGGCAATAATACCCAACGCATGCTTGCCGCTTGGTTATTCGCTAAGTATATGACTGGCGCAGAACAATCTGCAGAATTCTCGATTCCTTCAGGATACGCCCCTATTCGCTATTCTGCTTATCAAACCCAACGCTGGCAAAACTATGAAGCCACCATTGTTGCCAACCCAACAACCTCTGCCGATGCCCAAAATAAATTAGTTAGGGAAGCGATTGAAATGTTTTTAGAAAATAGCCAAAACTTTTTCACTTCTGCTGTGTTCAACTTAAGTTCAAAAACACGAACAGAAGTAGGTGCACTTTTGGTGAAAATATTTGCTTATGATGCTGCTGATGAAACCGATTTGAATAACTACATTAACACCCAATTTAGTGAAAGCTACGACTTCATTGTGAATTAATTTATGAAAAACCAATCCAAAAAACATAAAGGAGGTCAATTTATGTCAAAGAAATTTGGTTTAATGTCTGTTTTACTCGGAAGTATGATACTTGTTGCTTGTGGAGAAACGGTTTCTTCTAGCAACCCAACAAGTACACCAACGAGTACGACGACCTCGACAACCTCAACGGTTTCGAGTAGTACTTCGTCGAGTTCGAGCGTATCTTCATCTTCATCGGAAATCGATGAAGCTCAAGAATTCTTGGATATTGCCTATGATAGTTTAGGTGGTTTAATTGCGGATCCCTCTAATATCACGACAGGCTTCCAAGTGCCATCGAATCTCGCCAACGGTGTCACTGCAACTTGGTCTTCCGCCAATCCAGGGGTGTTATCTTTTGGTCAACCCGCACAAAACACTGGTCTAATCAATACTGTTGTGAATCGGCCAAATAACGGAGATGGTGATGCAAAATTTAATATCTCTGCCGCATTATCCATTCCTGCCACATTAACCAGTGGAAACTTAACAAGAACTTGGACTATTGAAATCACCGTTAAGGAAAACGAAGTCCCAGAACTCATTATCGAAAACGTTGCTGACATCCTTGCAATTCGTGATGTTGCTTACGACGGCACCTTAAACGTGACCCTCGATGACTTAACCATCATTGCTAAATCTGCGGGCGATGCATTTGCTTATGATGGCACAGGTACCATTATGATTTATGGTGGCGCTGCTTCATCATTAGTCGTTGGTAATGTTTATACGATTGCTGGTATTGCTGAGTGGTACTACGGTTTATGGGAAATTACTGGATCAACTGCAACCTTACAAGCAGAATCTCAACCCCAATATCCGAATAAAGAAACCGTCGATAGTGTTGATACTAAAGTAGCTTCTTTGGTTGCGGATGGTAAACACTTATCTGCATTTGCTAACGCTGCTGCGGGAAACTTCGAACCTATCTATGCATCTTTAACGGGTAAAGTTTATATGATTCCAGGTGATTCTGGTAACTATAATACTTGGATTTTAGATGATGAAAATACCGTTGGGTATGTTGCTGGATCTGCGTCAGGAGAAACCAAAACGCCGGCAAATGCCTTCATGCTTTATTATCAAACACCAGATTTCAATTTAATTAGACAATATAATGGCATTGTTATTACAATTGACGTCATCATCTATACTTATCGTTCTAATAACCACGCTTTTGCGATTTATTATATCGGTGGTCCTAATGGTGTCAGTGCCATCCTCAGCGATGAACAAAAACAAACCATTGATGCCAATGCTTTAAGTATGCCGGCAACTATTTTAGAAGCCACCACCTTAACGCTTCCAACACAAGGACAAAATGGTTCTACGATTACTTGGACCTCTAGCAACAATGCAATTATTGATCCTACCACCGGCGTCGTCACCATTCCAGAATCGGCACAAGCTGTCACCCTCACTGCTTCTGTTGTGGTTGGTCAATTAACCGCGGTTGTAAAACCATTTGTTATTGTGGTTGGTCAATTATCCAACACAACGCTTAATGATTTTGATTCGCTTGCCGTGAATACGATTGCTTACTCTGAAGTGAAAGTTTTATGGAAAAACCCAACTGGTTCAAGTGCTGGCAAAACCTTCGTCGTCGGTGATCAAACCGGATTTGCTTACGTCTTCAATAGCACTGTTTTAACCATGAATGTTGGAGACTTTGTTGGTTTAAATTATAAAGTTGGCGTCTATCGCGGTCTCAACCAAATGACAGAAGTGCAAGTGTTAACCCCAAGTGGTAACGCACCATTTATTCCAAATCCAACCGTTTGGAATGCAACGCAAGCGACCAATTATGCAACTTCAGCCAAAATTTATGCGATGTATGTGACGTTTGAAAATGTCATCGGTTTCCAAAGTGGAAACTTCACGAATGGTTATTTACCAGGTTTTGGCGTGCGCGAAATTCAATTAAATGGTTCTTCAAATGATCTAAGAAATCAAAAATTCAATGTTACTGGCTTTATGATTGGTCGTAGCAGTGATGCTCCAGCAAATCGTATCACCATTCAAGTTGAATCTGTTACGACGGCTGTAGCACCAACGGATGCTGAAATCTTAGCATTAGCAACGCAACGTTATGTTGCCCCAGTTGCGAATGCTGAATTAACTTCTAACTTAACCTTGCCTACTACTTACACACCAACAGGAACGACTTTTGTGGCTAACTTGGTTTGGACATCAAGCAATACAGATGTAATTTCAAACACTGGTGTTGTCACGCGTCCAGCTGCTGGTCAACCTGATGCGAGCGTAACCTTGAGTTATGTGATGTCAGTTGGCGCAGAAAGTAATGCTGCAGTCGAAATTGCTTATACGGTTAAGGCTAATTCTGCCGTTGCTCAACCAGTGGTTGTAACTGCAGCATATCCAGGTGGATCAACTACTAATATGCAAGCTTCACCAAGCAATAATGCCGCAGCGATTGGGCTTGATGCTAATTTATTTACAGTGTTATCGATTAAAAATGGCGCATCCACTGAAATTGGTTTAAACACTTCTGGTCAAATAAGACTTTATGCCTTAAGAACAGATGGAAATGGTAATACGTTATCTATTTCTGTTGCCTCTGGATACACAATACAAGGTGTTGAAATTGTTTTTGGTGCATCCACAAACAGTCCCACAGCTACTCTTGTTTTAGGTAGCGAATCAAATGCTCTTGTTGCCGCTGATTTAGCGAATATAACGAAGACCTACTCAGGTTTAAGTATTAATCAATTTACGATTAAAAATACGCAAAACACTGGTGGCAGTGGATCTAATGCTCAAATTTATATACTTTCAATCAAAATTACTTATATTGCTCAAGCTTAAAGCATAATTCTAAAAAGGATGCTAATTAAGCATCCTTTTTTATTGATTTATAATATTAACATGTTAAAAAAATATTTAAAGTTTATATTTTTTATTTTAATTTCAGTAATTATTACAC